>NZ_JAMYOQ010000019.1:0-139127 GCF_040319905.1 Mesorhizobium sp. M0833
AAATGGCAGTCGCTCCTTCGCTCAACTGCCTCTCCAAAGAATCCTTTCTCAGCCTAAACTCAACCCCAAAATCGCCATATGCGATTCCCCTGCCCTCGTGGGGGAGATGTCCGGCAGGACAGAGGGGGCGCGGAGGACCGCTACAGAGCGATTTTCACGCCGTGCCGTTTCCGCCTTTAAAATCTTTCGCCAAGAGATACAGCTCCACCGATTCGTCGCGCGAGGCCGGCGGCTTGACGTGATGGACCGAGCGGAAATTCCGCTTGAGTCTCGCCAGCAATTCGTTCTCGGCGCCGCCCTGAAACGTCTTGGCGAGGAAATGTCCGCCCGGCTTCAATACCGACAGCGCGAAATCGGCCGCCACCTCGCACAGATGCATGGTGCGGATGTGGTCGGTCCGCTTGTGGCCGGTGGTGGGTGCGGCCATGTCGGAGAGCACGATGTCCGGCTGACCGCCCAGCGTCTCGGCCAGCTTCTCAGGCGCCTGCGGATCGAGGAAATCCATCAGCAGCACCGGCGCGCCCGGCACCGCGTCCATCTCCAGGTAATCGATGCCGACGACGTTTGGGCGTTCCGCGGTAGATTTGGTACGGGCGGCGGCGACCTGGCACCAGCCGCCGGGTGCCGCACCAAGGTCGATCACCTTCATGCCGGGCTTGAGCAGATGGTGCTTGTCGTCGATCTCGATCAGCTTGTAGGCGGCGCGCGAGCGATAGCCGTCGGCCTTCGAACGCTGAACATAGGGATCGTTGATGTGGCGCTGCAGCCAGCGGCGCGACGATTCCTTCAGCCCGCTTTTCTTCTTGATCTTCGTCTTCAGCACGCGAATGCCGGCGGAGCTCGGTCTTTCCGGTTTCTTGGTCATTGCCGGCCCCGCCCGCTGTTGCGCCAGACGCCGTCATCGGCCATCAACTCGCTCAGTATGCCCTCGCGCAGGCCGCGGTCGGCGACACGCAGCCGTTCGGACGGCCAGACGGCACGGATCGCCTCCAATATGGCGCAGCCGGCCAGAACCAGGTCGGCGCGGTCGGCGCCGATGCAAGGGTTGGCGACGCGCTGCTGGAAATCCCAGCCGACCAGTTTTTCGACCATGCGATCGACGCTGTTGCGGTCCATCCACAGCCCGTCGACGCGGCGGCGGTCGTAACGTTCGAGATCGAGATGGACACCGGCAAGCGTCGTCACCGTGCCCGAGGTGCCGAGCAGATGGAATTTCGGGCTGGACAGGAGGTGACTCAGCCGGTCGCGCCCGTCGAAGGCGCGCAGCCGTATTGCGACATCCTCCACCATGGCGCCAAAGATCTCGCGCGTCACCGTGCGGCCGCCAAAACGCTCGGCCAGCGAGACGACGCCGACCGGCAGCGAGGTCCACGAGACGATATGGTTGGCGAGCCTTGGCGAGCGGTGGCCGGTAAGGTCGATCAGCGCGATTTCGGACGAGCCGCCGCCGATGTCGAACAGCACGACGCCTTGCGTGTCGCGCTCGACCAGCGAGCCGCACCCCGACACCGCCAGCCGCGCCTCGGTCTGGCGGTCGATGATCTCGAGCTTCAGGCCGGCCTCGCGCTCGACGCGTTCGAGGAACTCGACGCCGTTGGCGGCGGTGCGGCAGGCCTCGGTAGCGATCAGCCTGGCCTTCCTGACCTTGCGGTTGCGCAATTTGTCGCCGCAGATCTTCAGCGCCTCGACCGCGCGGTCCATTGCAGCCTCGCCAAGCCGGCCATTGGCGGTAAGGCCCTCGCCCAGCCTGACGATGCGCGAGAACGCATCGATGACGCGGAACTGGCCATGGCGCGTCGGCACCGCGACCAGCAGACGGCAATTGTTGGTGCCGAGGTCGAGCGCGGCAAACACCGGCAATTCCTGCAGCGGTGGCGGCGTGCGGGCACCTTGCCCCGGCCTTGGCAAGGCTGGAGGCAATTGCGCGATTGAAGCCGATTGCGCGATCGAGGACTGGGGCGCGATCGAAGCCGCTGGCTGGGGCTGGCGAGCGGCCGGGGCCCCGCCGGCGGCAGGCACCGAAGTGCCTGTTATCATCGGACGAGCCTCGTCGCGTGCGAAAACCTTGCGCCCGCGCCGCCGCTTGCGCCGCTTCTTGGGTTTGCCGTTCTGATGCGGGCCGTTCTGACCCTTGTGATCGTGCGACGTGTCGCCAGCCTGTCCATTGCCGGACCGGGGCTGCACCTGACGGCCGTAGCGTCCGGCGGCTGGGTTTGCCTGGCCGGATGGCGGCGGCGAACCCCTGGACACGCCCACTTCCGGCGCACCAGCGCCGGCTTCGTGGTCTTCCACTGTCGTTCCTTCCGGCGCCGCGCGAACCGGAGACCGGACGCAGCAGGCGCTTTTACATGTTCAAGTTGCGGCCAGACTATCAGCGCCGGGCCGGATCACCAAGAGTGCAAGGGCCGAATTCTTGCCGACGGCATGAAGGCGACGACGTTGGGGATCCCTTCTCCCCTTCTTGTGGGAGAAGGAAAGACGCCAGCGCCGCAACGCGCCTTCCCGGTTGAATAGCCGGCTTCAATGAGGCATTTCTGAAATGAACCATTCGGGACCGCGGGCGGTTTTCCTGCTGCGAACCGGATACCGGGTACGGGCTGCAACGCATGATCGTCAGGCAATGAACTGGAGCCGCTATTTCTGGCCCGTCATCGGCGTCGCCGCGGTGGTGTTCTCGCTGTGGCTGTTGCTGCACGAATTGCGCGGCATCTCGCTCGACGATGTCTGGGACGGCATCGTCGCCATCCCGGCGCGCGGCTGGGTGCTCGCGGCGCTGAGCTCGGTCGTCGCCTATGCCTCGCTCGCCGGCTACGACCACATCGCGCTTCTGCACATCGGCAAAAAAGTGTCGTGGCTGTTCGTCACCTTCTGCTCGTTCACCACCTACGCGCTGTCGCACAATATCGGCGGCTCGGTGTTTTCCGGTGCGGTGATCCGCTACCGCGCCTATGGTACCAAGGGCCTGACCGGGCAGGATGTCGGCGTTCTGGTGGCGATCTGCTGGATCACCTTCGTGCTGTCGACACTGTTCGTCTCAAGCATCGTCCTGCTGCTCGAGCCCGAGGTGATCGACCGGTTTTCCGGCACGCCGCATCACCGGCTGGCGCAGGCGGCAGGGCTCGCAATGCTGCTCGTGGTGGCGGCCTATGTCTTCGGCAGCTGGCTGCATCTGAGGCCGCTGAGGATCGGCAGCTTTCAGCTGCACTACCCGGCGCTGCCGATCGTGGCGCGGCAATTGCTGGTCGGCCCGATCGAGCTGCTGGCGGCGGCGGCGATCATCTTCTTCGCCCTGCCCGCCGTCGGCAATCCCGGCTATTTCGTCGTGCTCGGCGTCTTCCTGGTGTCGTTCTCGATCGCGCAGATCTCGCATGCGCCGGGCGGGCTCGGCGTGTTCGAGGTGGTGTTCCTCGCGGGCTTGTCACATATGGACCAGGTCGGCGTACTGGCGGCGCTGCTGGTGTTCCGCCTGTTCTACCTGATCATCCCGCTGCTGATCGCGCTCGGTGTGGTGCTGTTTTTCGAGCACTCGCAATACAGCAGGGGTGAGAGTTGAGGCGCCGGAAGCCAACAATTGAACCCAGACACAGGGTTGACTATTTTCCGGCGGCGGCTACAAGGGCCGCGCGGCGGCATCGCCGCCCTGCCCGCGCGGTTTCAATAGCCGCGCCTGCTGGGGAATAGGTTAACGGTAGACCCACGGACTCTGACTCCGTTAGTCCTGGTTCGAATCCAGGTTCCCCAGCCAGTTGATTTCACTCACATTTCCGGCTGCTCAGACCCGACCCGCTAGTGTCAGTTGGGTACTTGGTTGGTTATTCCCCTCGAGCTTTGGGCTGGCGCTTTTCGCCAGCGTCGGATCTCGCACGAGATGGTGCACATCAAGAGTTGAGCGTACGGAATTACGGTGACAGTGCACTTTTTACCATGTCGCCCCCGCCTCATGGTGCACCTTGCCTGCGTTCCCGGTCTGTCGCATCCCCCGGCACCGGACGGGCGAGCCAAAGTGTTTTCACGTCCGAGGTGTTCCACAAGAACTGCTCATCGAGCATTGCCGCGTCGCCGATGTTACGGTTTTTCGGTGCACCCTTGGGCCGAGAGTATCGCCGAGCAAATCGGCAAAGCCGTGAGAACCCGGAAAACGAGGCAGGCGGGGAAAAGAAATGGTGCACCGTCACCGTAATTCCTAAAACCCCTCCGGCAACCCTTCTACTTCCCGACAACGGACGTCGGCGGGCGTGCCGAGGTTATCGGATCGGCATGACGAAGGACGATCCTCCACGCGCCTTCCTCGCGCCGGAATATGGTAGTGACTCGAAGCGCAATCGGCACCAGCTTGTTGCCACCACCGACTTTGGATTGGAACCGCTCGACCTCGATGATGTATCCCAAGTCGGCTGTCGCATACTCCGAGATGCGCTCAAAGCCGATGGCCTTGCCTTGCCGGTAATTGGTGGCGGCCCGTTCCATGGTCTCAGCGGCCTTTCTCCATCCCTTCGCCGGCGGGCCAAAGGGATTGGCAATAATGACGTCGTCCTGTCGCGAGTAGAGGCTTTTCAGGGGCTCAGGATCGCCCTTTACGAAGGCATCCAGAGCCAGATGATCCTGCTCGATAAAATTCGTCAGGTCGGAGGCTAACATCTTAACATCGCCACATGACTAAAAAGAGAACTCTATCACGCGCTTCATCCGCCCTTCGCCTTGCCGTAGGCGTTCGGGCTGGTGTCCGGAGTATAGATCAGAATTACGGTGAGTGCACTTTTTACCATGTCGCCCCGCCGCATGGTGCAACTTGCCGGCGTTCCCGGTCTGCCGCATCCCAGCAGCGTACGGGCGAGCCAAAGTGTTTTCACGTCCGAAGACTATGTGTTCCACAAGAACTGCTCATCGAGTATTGCCGCGTCGCCGATGTCGCGGTTTTCGACGCACGCGTGGGCCGAGCATCGCCGGGCAAATCGGCAAAGCCGTGAAACCCGGAAAACGAGGCAACGGCGAAAAGAAAATAGTGCACTGTCACCGTATCCATGGTGGTGGCTGACCGACCCCTGCGCGCTACATAGGATATATGGATACGATCTATGTTTTGCTGCTCTTCGCCGCGGTCATTGCAATCATCTATCTGGCCGGCAGCTGGAACACGTCGGATGCCGACCACTACATGGGCTTCGACAATCTGCGTCCGCCCCGCAAGCGGAAAGCCCCGAACGGCGGCGACGATGCGAAAAAGAAATGAAGGCAAGTCCTGATTCCAGGTTCCCAGCCAACGATTTCCTAGATGAAATCAGAGCGTTGCTTGCAGGAGCCGACTAAACCCCGGCGTGCGAGGTGTTGTTCTTTGCCGGAAGTGGAGGCGGAGGAACGACCGCCTTGGTACTTTCGCCGGGCGCGTCGACCGGGACCAAGGTTATGAGTGCGGGATTCGGAGAATGGTCGAGGGTCGCACCCGTAACCGCATCCACGCCTACTCCTATTACGCCGCCGAGCAGGATATTGCCGGCGAGACCTGCGGCGCCCTTTCCGCTCATGGCTGTGCCGATATAAATACTGCCCGGCTTATAGCCTTCCTTCTCGGCAAAAGCGGTGAACTTCTCTTTCCGACTTACTTCGACGGTGCAAGGTGAAGCTGGGCATGAATGACCGAGTGAGGTTCTTATGGCAGCGTCCGGCGGGTCAGAATTGATAGAGACTTTGTCGGTTGTGCCACGCACCACCGACGCGCAGCCGGATATGGCGACTGTTGCCGCCAAGGCAGCACAAAGATAGATTTTCATTTGAAAGTCCCCCCGCTGCACTATTGGCGCAACGTTGAGGCGCGCGCAAGCGAGTTTACGGAAAGGCGACAGTAAGCCTGGAGGGGCGCGGCGTTAATTGTAAACGAGCATTCTGTCAAAGGACGATTCCTGCGCTCCCGATCCTGTGCAATGTGGGTGCCGTGATCTCGCGGTGCGGAGGACAACGACGCAATTAGATGAGTGCACGATTTCGATTACCTACTGACAGGACCCCGAGCATGACGCCACCACTGCCGAAACGAAACGAGCCGTTCCGGGCTGGCGAGACCGCGCTGCTCTTGGTCGACATGCAACGGGTCTGGCTCGAGCCCGGCGCCGATCCGGCGCATCCGGAGCGCGGTGCCGATCACATTTCTACCGGCAGACGGCGTCGCAAACGATCCCCAACCAGGAGCGCCTGCTGGCGGCGGCGCGGGCCAACGGCGTCGAGGTCTTCCACACCATCATCCAGAGCCTGACCGAAGACGGCCGCGACTGCTCGCTCGACCACAAGCTGACGCCGATCCATATCGCGCCGAGCCGGCCGGAAGGCCTGCCGGTGCCGTCGCTGGCGCCGGTCGGCGACGAGATCATGCTGCCGAAGACGTCGTCGGGCGTCTTCAACTCGACCAACATCGACTATGTCTTGAAGAATCTCGGAGCGCGTTATCTGATCGTCGCCGGCATCATGACCGACCAGTGCGTCGACGTGGCGGTGCGCGATGCCGCCGATCGCGGCTACCTCGTCACCTGCGTATCCGACGTCTGCGCCGCCGTCTCGCAGGAGCGTCATGACGGCGCGCTAAAAGCCTTCGGCGGCTATTGCTGGGTCGCTGATACCGCCACCGTTACGGGCCGTTTCGAAGCCTTGGGAAAAGCTGCATGACCGTCGAACCGCTGGTTGCCGTCGTCACCACCGACCTTTCGGCGATCACGCGCGGCCGCTCGGTCGTCGAAAGCAAGCTGCAGAAGATCGCTGCGACCGGCGTCGGCTGGCTGCAGGCCAATCTGTCGCTGACACCGTTCAACTCCATCGTCGACCCCAATCCGTGGGGTTCGTCCGGCGATGTGCGGCTCGTTCCCGATCTCAACGCGCGGTTTCGCACGGCGCTGAGCGGATCGGCGACGCCTTTCGACATGGTCGCCGCCAACATTATCGAACTCGACGGCAGCCCGTGGGTCGGCTGCACGCGGACCATGCTGAGCGATGCGCTGGCCGAGTTGAAGGCGCCGGCCGGACTTTCCGTCATCGCGGCGTTCGAGCATGAATTCCATATCGAGGACGACTTTGGCCCGGCTCATTCGATGTCGTTGGCAGCACTGCGCCGCGCGACCCATTCGCCGTTAATCTGATGGCGGCGCTGGCGGAAGCCGGCGTCGCGCCGGAAGTGGTGATCGCCGAATTCGGCACCGACCAGTTCGAGGTGACGTGCGGGCCAACCGATGCGCTTGCCGCGGCCGATCGGGCCGTCGCCATCCGCGAGATCACGCGCGAAGTGGCGCGGTGTGCCGGGTGGCGGGCGAGCTTCGCGCCCAAGATCGCGCCGGATGCCGTCGGCAACGGCGTCCATATCCATTTCAGTTTCGTCGACGAGGCCGGCAAGCCGGCGACCTACGATCCGGCCCAGCCGGGCGGCCTCTCCAGCCAGGCCGCTTCGTTCTGCGCCGGCGTGCTGCGCCATCTGCCCGCAATCACCGCCATGACGGCGGCAAGTGTGTCGTCCTACTACCGGCTGAAGCCGCACAGCTGGAGTTCGTCCTACACCTGGCTTGCCGATCGCGACCGCGAGGCGAGCCTGCGTATCTGCCCGACGGTGACGATCGGCGGGCGCGATCCGGCGCGGCAGTACAACATCGAATACCGGGCGGCCGACGCCACCGGCAATCCCTATCTGTCGCTGGCTGCGATCGTGCGCGCCGGGCTGGAAGGGCTAAAGGCCAAGCTGCCGGCGCCGCCGCTAGTCGCCGGCGACCCGACGCAGATGAGCGCGGCCGAGCGCAAGAAGCTTGGCCTCGTGCGGCTGCCGGAAACCCTTCCGGCGGCACTCGACGCGCTCGTCGCCGACAAGACCGTGACAGGATGGTTCGCGCCGGTGTTCGTCGAGACTTTTGTCGGCCTCAAGCGGCATGAGACCGAGCGCCTCGCCGGTCTCGATCCAGTGGCTGTCTGCGATCTCTACCGGACGCTGTATGGCTGTACAGCTTGCCAGCGCCATCCTGCCTCAGGGTTGACCTCCAGCGGTCGAAGCGATCAACGAAACGGGGCGTTCCGATATTGTTCTGATATGCGAGCACGCGTCCAATCACATCCCGGCCGAGTACGCGCGGCTCGGTCTCGACAGCAGCCATTTGCAGCGCCACATCGCCTGGGATATCGGCGCCGCCGCAGTGACCCGCCTTCTGTCGAAGCTGCTCGATGCTCCGGCTTTCCTCAGCTCCTATTCGCGGCTTTTGATCGATCTCAACCGGCCGCTTGGTTCCAGCGGCAGCATTCCGGTGCAATCGGAGGACACGGACATCCCCGGCAATGTCGGCCTCGACCCGGCGGAACGGAACCGGCGCGCCGAAATCATGTTCGCGCCGTTTCATGACCGCGTGGCCGCCCATCTCGACGAGCGGGCGAAGCAGGGCAGAGCGACGCGGATCGCGACGATCCACTCCTTCACGCCGGTCTTCCTCGGTGTTGGCAGGCCCTGGCACGCCGGCGTGCTGTACGACCAGGCAATCGAGTTCGGCCAGGCAGTGCTTGCCGGCCTAAACATCGACGGTGCGCTCAATGTCGCGGCAAACGAGCCCTACGTGATCAGCCGCAACGGCGACTACGCCATACCGGTCCATGGCGACGATCGCGGCATTCCGGCCGTCCTCATCGAGATCAGGCAGGACCTGCTGGCGAGCCGCTCCGGCATCGAGGAATGGGCGAAGCGCCTGGCCGCAGCGTTGCCGGCGCAGCAGACAAAGGCGTTGTGACCAAGCTCGGCTGCTCGAGCGCAACGCGAGAGCCGAGCCGTCGGTGAAAAGCCTCCACCGTCCTCAGGAGAAGATTTGCGATAGTTCTTCGACGCTGGTGCCTTCCTTGACCTGACGCAGCTCGACATAGCTGACCGCCGTGGCAACCGACAGCACCATCGACAGTACGGTCGACACCAAGGCTGCCAACACATCTGCAATGATCCCGCCAAACATGACGATGACTGCCAGCATTACCCACTGGATGACCATCGCGATGACCATCAGGATCAAGAACAGGCCAAATAACGGCCAGCGGTTGCCCTTGGTCAGGACACGGCTGCGCGACATCGAACCGAACACGCCAAGCCGCTCCTGGATCAGAACCGGCACCGCCACGCACCATCCGAGCCACAAGATGATGCCGGGAACCAGCAAGGCTATCGACGCCAGGCCCGCACCCAGGCCGACGAGCAGGCCAATACCAAGGGTCGGCAGCAAATTGCGGATGGCTATCTGAATGCAGTCGCCAAACGTCGGCCGCTTGCCATTCAAGTCCTCGATAGACGCCCGCACCAGCGCCGATTGTAGCAGCAGCGCGAAAACGAACGATAGCAATCCCGTAATAACCGTAATCCATGAATTCTGAAACATCATAGAGGGATCGGCCGCGGCGCCGGGGTCGCCCTGCAGAACCGCATCTATTTGCGGTTGGCTCCACAGCCGAAGAATAATCGCCGGCAAGCCTGAAAACAGGAGCGCGAGCCCAAGGCACAAGCCGATGTTGCGGCCGATTACGGCGAAGCTGTTGTTGAACACCCTGCCGATCTCGAATTTCTCAGGCCGTTCCAGTGTCGTTGAAGCCATGATTTCCCCCCGGTGTTTCGCCGTAACAGTATCACGGCGCTCTGGTAGTAATTCTGCCAAGATTAACCGTCGCCGTCCAGCCCACTTGCAATTGTTCCGCTGTATTGTCAGTGTCGGCTGGGAACCACAGTTGCAGGGGAGCGGGTGGCGGTGGCACAGCCAGGCACAGCGGAAGCCGAACGGCTGACCAATCTGCACAAGCAGCTGATCGCCGATGAGTCGATCCAGTTCGACCTGCCGGCCTATGTGCCGCCGAAGCCGCCCGAGTGGCTGAAACCGCTGCAGGATTTTTTGTCGTGGCTCGGCCCCTACATGATCTATCTGTTCTGGGGGGCGGTGATATCGGGCGTCGCAATCATCCTGCTTTTGGTCTTCCTCGAGGTGAAGGGCATCGCCTGGCGGCTGCCGTGGCAGCGCGCGCGGCCTGAAGTCGAAGACGAAGAAACCTGGCGCCCAGACGCCGGCGCCGCGCAGATCCTGTTGTCGCAAGCGGATGCGTTGGCCGCACGCGGCGACTATGACGAGGCGGTTCACCTTTTGCTTCGGCGCAGCGTCGCCGACATTGCCGGCCGGCTGCCGGACTTCCTGCGCCCGTCGCTCACCGCGCGCGACATCGCCAATGCCCCTTCCCTGCCAGGAAGGGCACGCCATGCGTTTACCGAGATCGCCCGCATCGTCGAGGCGGCGCTGTTCGCGCGCCGGCCGGTCGGCGCAGAAGGTTGGCGGCAAGCGCGCGGCGCCTATGAACGTTTCGCCTTCCGGGATGCCTGGACGTGAGCGCACCGGCGGTCGAGGCGCAGGAGCCGTTCAATCGAAAGACACTGTTTTGGGGGATTTTCGCCAGCCTGCTTGCGGCGGCCGGTTTCTTCCTGCTGTCCACCTATGCTCCCGATTTCCGGCAACCCGGCAATGGCGGCGCCACGCCGCTGTCGAAGAGCGGCGTCGGCTACGCCGGTCTGGTGGAATGGCTGCGGCTCACCGGCGAGGCGCCGGCCATGGCGCGGACGGAGGACGATCTCGGCACCGACACACTGCTGATCGTCACCATTTCGCCCGACAGCGACCAGGAGGCGCTCGACCACATCCTCAATCTTCGCCAGGACCAGAACACGCTCTTCGTGCTGCCCAAATGGCAGATCCTGCCGCTGCAGGGGCATGAAGGCTGGAACATGAAATTCGGGCGATTGCCCGGTTCGGTGGTGAACGAATGGCTTGGCCGCATCGCCGATGCGAAGATCGGTGCCGGCCAGAGCACGGCAAAGCAACTCGACATCGAAGGCAACATGGTTGCCGCACCCGAAGAATTGCAGTGGGTGGCCGACAAGTACCCTCTCATCGCAGCCGGCAATGACAAGGCTGTGCTTACCGAACTGGACGACAAGCCGTTCTATATCCTGACTGACCCCGACCTGATCAACAACGCCGCCCTCAAGGATCCCGAAAAGGCAGCAGCCGCGCTCGGGCTGATTGCCTTGCTCCAGCCCGACGACGGCCCGGTGATGTTCGATCTGACGCTGCACGGCGTGGGGCGAAAGTATGGTCTGGCCAAGCTTCTGGTCGAGCCGCCGTTCCTGGCGCTGACACTGACGATCCTGATTGCGGCGGCCCTGGCGTTCCTGCATGGCCTTGGCCGGTTCGGCCCGCCGCGTATCGACCAGCGCGCGATCGCCTTCGGCAAGCGTGCGCTGGTCGATACGACGGCGATGCTCATGCGGCGTGCCGGCCGGCTGGATGAGCTGGGAGGCCGCTATGCGGCCTTGATGCGGGTGCGCGCCGGCGCGCTGCTCGGGGCACCGCACGGACTGCAAGGCAAAGCGCTCGACCGCTGGCTCGACTCTCGCGATAAGGAGCAAGCTGGCGCCTTCACGACGCGTTCGCAAGCCGCCGGCGAGGCCAAGAACCTGGCGCAGATGCAACAGGCAGCAGAACGGCTGCACGACTGGACGGCAAGGAGGCTCGGTGAACGTCGATGATGTGAAGGCCCTGGCGACACGGATCAGGGAAGAAGTTGCCAAGGCGATTACCGGGCAGCACGATACAGTCGACCTGATGCTGACGGCCTTGTTTGCGGGCGGGCATATCCTGCTCGAAGGTCCTCCCGGCACGGCCAAGACCATGACCGCACGCTGCTTCGCCCAGGCGCTTGGGATCGCCTACGGGCGGATCCAGTTCACGCCGGACCTGATGCCCGGCGATATCGTCGGGTCGAACATCTACAACTTCCAGACCGGGCAGTTCACGCTGACGCGCGGCCCGATCTTCTGCGATCTCCTGCTTGCCGACGAGATCAACCGCACGCCGCCCAAGACGCAGGCCGCACTGCTCGAGGCGATGCAGGAACATGCGGTCACCTTCGACGGCACCACGCATTCGCTCGGCCGCAATTTCATGGTCGTCGCGACCCAGAATCCGATCGAGCACCAGGGCGTCTATCCGCTGCCGGAGGCGCAGCTCGACCGCTTCCTGTTCAAGCACCGAGTCAGCTATCCCGGCCCCGAGGAAGAACGGGCCATCATCGTCCATCACGGCGGCGGATCCGCCTCGCACGACATCGCGCAATACGGCATCAAGGCGCAGACGGACCGCGAGACGCTGCAGGAGGCGCTTGAAGTCGTCGGCTCCGTCACCCTTGTCGACGATGTCGTCGGCTACATAGCGGCGCTGGTTCGGGCTACGCGCGAAAATGCCGATCTGGAAGTCGGAGCCAGCCCGCGCGCCGGCGCCATGCTGGCGCGGGCGGCGCGTGCCCGGGCGGCGCTGGACGGACGCGCCTATGTGATCCCCGACGACGTCAAGGCGCTGGCGGTGCCGGCACTGCGCCATCGCGTCATCCTTTCGCCTGCCGCCCAGATCGATGGCCGCCTGGTCGAGCAGATCGTCTCCGACTTGGTCGACCGGACGGAAGCACCACGTTGATCTATCCCAGCGGCCGAGCGGTGTGGGCAGCCGCTGCCGGCGCGGTGCCGGCCTTCCTGGTCGCGCTGGCATTGCCGTCCTTCTGGTATCTGGGATTGCTGTGGAGTTGCCTGCTGCTTGCCTTCCTGGCGGTGGATGCCGCGGCGGGGCGCGGACGGGCATCGCTGAATGCCAGCATCGATGCGCCGCAGCAGGTCGGCGTCGGTGGGGAATTCGGCGTGCAAATCACCGCTCGTCACTCGGGGCCGCGCGCAGTTGAGGCCCGCGTCGGCCACGATGCGCGTCTGGCGCCGGTGAGCGGCAGCGGCGGGGCCTTGCAGCCTACCGCCGGAGGCGGCTCGCTTAACCTCCGCTTCCAGGCGCTGCGGCGCGGCGTCGCCAGCTTCGACCGTCTTTGGGTGCGCTGGCGCGGGCCGTTTGGGCTGGTCTGGAACCAGGTCGTGCTGCCGGTGGAAAGCAAGGTTGCGGTGCTGCCCGACGTCAGCAGCGCCCGCGGCGAGGCGATCACGCTTCTGCAACACGCGGCGCTTGCCGAAGGCCATGCGCAGCGCCGCGCCGGTCAAGGCCGCGAGTTCGACGCGCTCAAGGATTACCAGCCGGGCATGGGCCGGCGGATGATCGACTGGAAGCGCAGCGCCCGCCACGGCAAGCTGTTGGCGCGCGAGTTCCGCATCGAGGAGAACAACAACATCGTGCTGGCCATCGATAGCGGACGCCTGATGTGCGAGCCGGTCGACGGTGTGCCTAAGGTGGACCGGGCCGTGACGGCCGCCTTGCTGTCGGCGTTCATCGCGCTGAAGGGCGGCGATATGGTCAGCCTGTTTGGCTTCGATGCAAGGCCGCGCGTTTCGAGCGGCGCGGTACGCGGCCCCGCCAACTTTGCGATGATCCAGAAACGAGCGGCGGAGATCGACTATTCCAGCGAGGAGACCAATTTCACGCTGGCGCTGACGACGCTGGCGGCGCGGCTCGACCACCGCTCGCTCGTCATCATCTTCACCGACTTTGTCGATCCGATCAGCGCGGAATTGATGCTGCGCACCGTGGGCCGGCTCACCGAACGGCATCTCGTGCTGTTCATGCTGATGAAGGACACCGAACTGGAGGGCCTGGCCGATATGCCGCCACGCTCCGGCGAGGACGTTGCCCGCGCGGTCGTTGCCGGAGGGCTTTTGCGCGAAAGGCAGGTCGTCATCGGCCGGCTGCGCCTGCTCGGGGCGCATGTGATTGAAGCTGAGCACAATCGGCTGGGTCCCGCCCTGGTCGAGCGCTATCTGCAGTTCAAGCAGGAGGACTTGCTGTGACGGCGCCAGTCGTCGACAATGCTGCACGTGGCGACGCGGTACGCCAGTCGCTGGCCAGCTTCCGCCGCGAGCGCGAGGCCGACTGGAAGGCATTCGAGGCGCTGCTGGCGCGTGTCGAGAAGCGTGCGCCGCGGACGCTTTCCGAAGAGGAGCTGCTGTCGCTGCCCCTGCTCTATCGATCGGCGCTGTCTTCCCTTTCGGTGGCGCGCGCAACCTCGCTCGACAATGCGCTGGTCGGCTATCTCGAAGCGCTGTCGCTGCGCGGTTATTTCTATCTCTACGGCGCGCGTCGCGGGCTGCGGCAGCGCCTCGCCGATTTCTTCCTGCACGACTGGCCCGGGGCCATTCGCGACCTGTGGCGCGAGACATTGGCGTCGGTCGCGCTGATGGTGATCGGCATTGGTGCAGGCGCCTGGCTGGTGGCATCCGACAAGAGCTGGTTCGACGCGATCATCCCGCCCGGCCTGGCAGGAGGCCGCGGCCCCGACACCTCGGCCGAACTGCTGCGCAACATGCTTTATGATGGCGACAATGGCTTTCTCTCAGGCTTTGCCGCCTATCTGTTCACGCACAACGTCCAGGTCGCAATCCTGGCCTTCGCCCTTGGCTTCGCCTTCGCGGTGCCGACAGTGCTGCTGATGCTGTTCAACGGCTGTATGATCGGGGCGTTGTTCCAAGTCTACTGGTCCAAGGGACTTAGCATGGAGCTCGGCGGTTGGCTGGCCATCCACGGCACCACCGAATTGTTCGCGATCGCTTTGGCCGGCGCGGCCGGCATGCGCATCGGCACCAGCATCGCCTTTCCCGGCGAATTGACGCGCATGGCGGCAGCGGCTCGCGCCGGACGCATCGCCGCGAACGCCATGGTCGGGGTCTCGGTCATGCTGCTGTTTGCCGGGCTGCTCGAGGGCATTGGCAGGCAGACCATCACCAGCGACGTCACGCGCTACGCCATTGGCGGTGGCATGCTGGCGCTGTGGCTCGGCTATTTCTATCTGTTCCGGGCGGTGCGGCATGGCGATCGGTAGGCGCGCCGCCTTCGCGGCCGTACGGCCGCTGATCACGCCCGAAGGCGTCGATCTCCGGATAAGGCTGGCCGACGCCGGCACACGGGCCTCCGCCTTCCTCCTTGACGTCGTGTTCATCGCCGTGGCTGCAATCGTGATCACGATCGTCGCGCTGTTCGGGGTGGGAGGCCTTGGCAGCGAGGGATTTCAGCCGCTCTTCGTCGTCTGGATCATCCTGATCTTCTTTCTGCGCAACGCCTACTTCATCGTTTTCGAAGCAGGCCGGCGCGCGGCTACGCCCGGCAAGCGGATCGTCGGCATCCGGGTCGCGTCGCGCAGTAGCGACGGCCTGTCGATCGACCAGGTCATTGCCCGCAACCTGATGCGCGAGATCGAGGTGTTCCTGCCGCTGTCGATCATCGCCGGACGCAGCGGGACCGACCTTGCCGACACGCTGACGACGGTCTTCGGACTGGTATGGACGCTGCTGTTTGCCTTGTTCCCGCTGTTCAATCGAGACCGCATGCGGATTGGCGACCTGTTGGCGGGGACCTGGGTGGTCGAGGCGCCGAAGCGCGCCTTGCTTGAAGACCTGTCGGCACGACAGGATCCGGCGGCCGGCGCGTTCCGGTTCAGCCACGCCCAGCTCGATGCCTACGGGATTGCTGAACTCCACAAGCTGGAGGAGGTGCTGCGCCGCGACGACTATTTCGCCCTGCGGACGGTTGCCGAAACGATCGGACGCAAGATCGGCGCGGCACCCCAAGCCCATGACGCACGCGCATTCCTGACGGCGTATTACGGGGAGTTGCGGGCGCATCTCGAACGCAAGCTCCTGCTGGGCAACCGCAGGGCCGACAAGCATCAGCGTTAGACCGGAGGAGGGACGAGATGCAGGTCAAAATTAGCGCGATTGAGGAATCCAGGATAAATCGCGCAATTCAGGCGGCGGTCTCTGGGTCCTGGGAAGAATTCAGCAGCCTCACCGACACTCCCTTTCCAAACGACGAATCGATGCGAGAGCAATTCGACGATTCCTCCCCCAGACTTCAGCAAGTGGGAGGAAATTGGAAACGAGAAACGGGCGTTGAAATCCTGGATGACGGAGTGCGTTTAATAATAGTGAGAATAGAAGCGCCGCCCACGGTGGATATCGTTTTTTCACTGCATAGCACGAGCGAATTCAGTGACAGCACAATCGGTTTTCGGACATTTTTGCAGCAGCTGAATTGGGACTCCTAGTTATCGGTTTCGGCATTTCCAACCAGCGCCACCTCCTGCCCTAGCCCACCCACTTCTCGTAATCGGACACCAGCAGATGCAGCGGTGCTGTGTCTTCGTCGATGTCCGCGAAGCGGCCGATCGGCTCGCGGAAGACGTTGTCGGTGAGATCGTCATTGACGGTCGAGACCTCGCCGATCAGCACGTCCTTGCCCTCGGCCCAGAAGGCGTGCCAGACGCCCGGCAGCAGCGTCACGCTCTGGCCTGGGTCGAGCTTCAGCAATCCACCCGCAGGCAGTCTGTGGATGGTTCCGTCGACAGGCACCGATACTTCGGCCTTCGGATCGATGCCGCCATCGCGGTCATGCATGAACAGCTCCAGCACCAGCTTGCCGCCGCCACGGTTGATGATGTCCTCGGCCTTGATGTTGTGGCGGTGCATCGGCGACAGCTGATCCTTGCGCGAGATCATGATCTTTTCGGCATAGAGCATGCCCATGCCCTTCTTCATGTCCTCGTAGCGGCCGTTGCGAACAGTGAACAGGAACAGGCCGAGCTCGTCGAACTTGCCCTGGCCGTAATCGGTGATGTCCCAGCCAAGCCGCGACGAGAAGATGGCCGCCGAATCCTGCCGGTGCGCCTTCATCTCTTCCGGGGTCCAGTAGGCGAAGGGCGGCATGATGTAGCCGAACGAACGGATGAAGGCGTCGGCGTCGCGGATGATGTCGTTGATGGCGGAGCGTTTCATGATCATGATCCCTTCTTCAGGCGGCGCCTACAGCGCATAACCGAACACCGATCCGGTGTCGACGTAAACCGCATTCTGGCCTCATGACATCGGCGACGATCAGGGCCATAAGTCCCGACAGATTCCCAAAGGTGACATTCCATGCGCAGCATAGACGACCTCGATACGCCGGCGATCCTGATCGACGCCCGCCGCGCAGAAGCCAACATCGCCCGGGCGCAGGCCCATGCCGACCGGCACGGGCTGAAGCTCCGGCCGCACATCAAGACCCACAAGCTGCCCTACTGGGCGAAAAAGCAGGTCGCGGCCGGGGCCATCGGCATCACCTGCCAGAAGATCGGCGAGGCCGAAATCATGGCCGATGCCGGACTGACCGACATCTTTCTGCCCTACAATATCCTCGGGCGGGCCAAGCTGGAACGCCTCAAGGCGCTGCACGGCCGCGTAACGCTGTCGGTGACAACGGACAGTATGGACACGCTGATGGGACTTGCCGCCACCTTTACCGATCCCGGCCACCGCCTGCCGGTGCTGGTCGAATGCGACACCGGCATGGGTCGCTGCGGTGTGCAGTCGGCCGGCGAGGCAGTCGCGCTGGCGAGCGAGATCGACAAGGTCCGGGGGCTCGTCTTCGGCGGCCTGATGACCTACCCGGGGGCGGGTCGCGCCGCCGAAACCGAGGCGTGGCTCGCCGATGCGCAGCAAGCACTTGCCGCAGCCGGCCTTGCTTGCGAGCGCATCTCCAGCGGCGGCACACCCGATATGTGGCGTTCCGGCGAGCATAGCGTCGTTACCGAATACCGGCCCGGCACCTACATCTATCTCGACCGCTACCAGGTCGCCAAAGGCGTCGGCAGCCTCGACGATTGCGCACTGACGGTGCTGTCGACGGTGGTCAGCCACCCAACGCCGACACGCGCCATCCTCGACGCCGGCAGCAAGGCGCTCTCCAGCGATACGCTGGGGCTCGCCGATTTCGGCGAGCTGCTGGGCATTTCAGGCGCAAGGGTGACCAGCCTCAGCGAAGAGCACGGCAACGTCACGCTGTCAGGCGGCGCCGAGCTTCGCATCGGCGAGCGCGTGCGCGTCGTGCCCGACCATTGCTGCGTCGTCACCAACCTGTTCGACGAGGTGCATCTGATCGAAGGCGAGACGGTGATCGAGACGCTCCCAGTCAAGGCGCGAGGACGGATGGAATGAACCTGTCGGTTGGCTAACGCTCGGCCTGCCTCGCGGCAACGCGGCGCATCGAAATGACCCGGCGGCGCCGGATCTCGGTGCGCATCGCCGTCAGGTGCAGCGCGAAGAAAAGCACGGTGAAGCCGAGTGCCATCACCAGCAAGGGCCACAACAGGCTTGGATCTATCGTCGGCCCACCAAGCCGGAACACCGACGCCGGCTGATGCAGCGTGTTCCACCAGTCGACCGAAAATTTGATGATCGGGATGTTGATGAAGCCTACCAGGGTTATGATGGCCGCTGCCCAGGCGGCGCGCCCGGCATCGTCTAGCGCGCGGGTCAGCGCGATGATGCCGAGATACATCAGGAACAGGATGAAGACGGAGGTCAGCCGCGCGTCCCACACCCACCAGGTGCCCCACATCGGCTTGCCCCAGATCGAACCGGTGATCAGTGCAAGGGCGGTGAAGACGGCGCCGATGGGTGCCGCCGATTTCAGCGCCACGTCGGCCAGCGGATGGCGCCAGACCAGCGTGCCCAGTGCCGAGACCGCCATCAGCGTGTAGCACATCATGGCAAGCCAGGCGAAAGGCACGTGGATATACATGATGCGAACGGTGATGCCCTGCTGGAAGTCCTCAGGCGCCGTGAAGCTCATATAGAGACCGACAGCGAGGACGACGGCGGCGACGCTCGCCAGCCACGGCACGACCTTGTCGGCAACCCCGACGAACCGCGTCGGGTTGGCAATATCCATCCAGCCGGAGGGGCGTGAAGTCGTGTCGCTCATGCGGCCTTACATAGACCGCCGGCGGAGTTGCGGCAACCACAGCGGCGATACGTCCTCTCTTCTCCCCTTGCGGGAGAAGGTCGATCGGCGCGTAGCGTCGAGCCGGACGAGGGAGTGCTGGACGGAGTGAGGCGCCAATGATCGCCGTGCGCCGAAGTCTGGATTTTGGATGAAGATTTGAGCCAAGCCGGAGCACCCCTCATCCGACCTCGCTTCGCGAGGCCACCTTCTCCCGCAAGGGGAGAAGGCAAGCCGCGCTGCTCAGGCGGCTTCGTTCACCGGATGGCTGAGGCGGCGGACCTCCTCGTCGTTGAGCAGGCCGCCGGCGCGCAGCAGGCTGGCGAAGCGGCCGTTGCGCAGCGACAGTTCGGTGAACCCGCCCATCTCGACCACCCGGCCCTTGTCCATGAACACGACCAGATCGGCGTCGCGAACGGTGGTCAGGCGGTGGGCGATGATGAAGGTGGTGCGGCCGCGCCGCAACTCGTCGATGGCGTCCTTGACGCGATCTTCCGTCTCGACGTCGAGCGCGCTGGTCGCCTCGTCGAGAACCAGGATGGGCGCGTCCTTCAGCACGGCGCGGGCGATCGCGATGCGCTGGCGCTCGCCACCGGACAGCTGTCCGCCGCGTTCGCCGACGACCGTGTCGTAGCCCTCGCTCTTAGACAGGATGAAATCCTGCGCGGCGGCGGCATTGGCCGCGGCATGGACCTCGTCATAGCTCGCCTCCGCACGGCCGACGCGGATGTTGTCCTCGATCGAGCGGTTGAGCAGGCCGGCATCCTGGAATACGGTGGCGATCGAATGGCGCAGCGACTTGCGGGTTACCGTGCGGGTGTCGATGCCGTCGATCAGGATACGGCCGCTGGACGGGGTAAAGACGCGCTGCAGAAGGTTGATGAGCGTTGTCTTACCGGCGCCCGTCGGGCCGACGATGGCGACCGTCTGGCCGGCCTGGACCTCGAACGACGCGTCGTCGACGCCCTGCCCGGAGTTGCCGAACTCGAAGCAGACATTCTCGAAACGCACGTGCCCCGTGACGTTGACGAGTTCGCGCAGCCCATCGGGTTCGGCGGCGTCGGATGCAGAGTCCTCGAGATGATAGAATTCCTCGAGCTTGGCGCGCGCCTCGGAAATCTGGTTGGCGAACGCCGACATCTGGTCGAGCCGGGCAATCAGCAGCGTGGCAAAGCCGGTAAAGGCGATGACGTCGCCGATGCGCAACTGGCCGTGCGTCACCAGATAGGCGCCAATCAAGAGCACCACCATCATCGAAATCGTCGACGACAGGCGGTGCAGCGCGTTGGCCATCGCCCACCAGTCGAGCACCGGATTCTGTGCGTCGAGGAGGTTCTTGACGTAGCGCTTCAGCGCCTCGGTCTCATGGCCGATGCGGTTGTAGCTCTGCAGGACGGCGACGTTGCTGACCGAGTCGGTCACATGCGCAAACACCCTGTGGTAGTGCCGCTCCACGGCCGCCTGGCCTTCCTTGGTGCGCCGCATCACCAGCCGTCCGATGCCGACATAGAGCGCGCCAAGCGCCAGCAGCACCATCGACATGCGGATATCCATGCTGAGCGCGGTGGGCACCAGCAGAACCAGCGCAACCGCGGTGGACAGATGCTGTCGCATGAATTCGAGCCAGAGGCTGAACAGGGTCTCTACCGCGCGCAGGAGCGTGTGCAGGGAATTGGAGGTGCCGCGCTGATGATGCCAGGCAAGCGGCATGGTGATCACGCGCTCGAACGACTGGCAGAGAACCTCGCTGCGCCGCTGGTGGGCAAAGCGGTCGGCGCCGCGCGCTACCAGAACGAAGGCGATGATATTGAACGCGCCGAGGCCGGCCCACATTGCGAGTGTCGCGAATACCGAGCCGCGGTCCGAGATGGCATCGATCACCCGGCCGAACATAATCGGCTCGAGAATGGCGATAATGGCAAGCGCGACATTCGCCCCGCAGATAAACGCAACGCGTTTCCTGTCGGCAGCGAGATAACCAAGGGCTCGCCAGTAGATTTGCAGAAGTGACACTTCAGCTACTCCGCCAATTATTTATGGTGCAGTGCGTCATTTTTTGACTCGTATCGGTTGACGCGTCGCAAAACAATGCTCGTCTACCTCTTCCGTTCCCATTCCGCGAACAAAAGATGACGACGCTTCGAAATTTGCCGTGATCGTCTAACAGTTTGAGATAAAAGGTGAAATGTCAGCGTTGCGGCAAAATCATGGCAACTGGAAAGCACTGCCACAATTTTAATCAGCAAGACCCCAGGCACGACGTCTAAAGTCGTGTGCAGGCATTCAGCAAGGTCAAACGCAAATATAACCGGTAGAGGCACTTGGACCGCCCATGCATACCCTGGGCAACCCTGAGCGACGCTCCAAGTGCTTGAATCTAGGCCGGTATTCTAACGACCACCTCGGCACTATCTCCGGCTTTTGGCTCGAAGGACGAAGATTTGGTCTTCGTGCCATTCACTTCAAGTGAGATGGCCCGGGCCTTTTTGTCGCGGACGACGCGTACCTTGATCTCGGCGCCCAGCATCTTCAGGGTTGCCGAATAGCCGTCCCAATGGCTGGGAAGTCTCGGCGTGAACTGGAGGCGCTGTCCGCGGCGCTCTATGCCGAGAATGCTCTCGACCGCGGCGCGATAAAGCCAGCCGGCCGACCCGGTATACCAGGTCCAGCCGCCGCGGCCGCCCTTGTCTTGCCCGGAATAAACATCGGCCGCGACGACGTAAGGTTCCACGCGGTAGCGCTCTGCCGCGGCTTCATCGAGCGCATGGTTGACCGGATTTAGCATCGACAGGCAACGGTAGGCATCGTCGGTGCGACCCATCTCGGCAAGCGCAATAACGAACCATGTCGCGGCGTGCGTGTATTGGCCGCCGTTTTCACGGACCCCCGGCGGATAGCTCTTGATGTAGCCCGGGTCCTTTTCCGTCTTCGAGAAGGGCGGAGTGAACAGTTTGACGATCTTGAGCTCGTCGTCGACGAGCGCTTTCATCGCCTGACCCATTGCCGTGGTCGACCGCGCCGGGTCGCCCTCGCCCGAAAGCACGCTCCAGGACTGGGCGATCGAGTCGATCTTGCACTCGTCCGACTTGCGCGAGCCGAGCGGCGTGCCGTCGTCGAAGCTGCCGCGCCGATACCACTCGCCATCCCAGGCGGTGCTTTCCAGCGCCCGCTTCAGCACCTCGGCGTGCTTCGTCCAGGCTTGCACGCGCTTTGCATCGCGCTCCGCCTTGGCGACATCGGCAAATTCGCCCAGCGTCTTCAGCAGGAACCAGCCCAGCCATACGCTCTCGCCCTTGCCGTGCTCGCCGACGCGGTTCATGCCGTCGTTCCAGTCGCCGCCGAGGATCAGCGGCAGCCCGGCCGGGCTGCTGCGCTTGACGGCAAGATCGAGCGCCCGCGCGCAGTGGTCGTAGAGCGAGGCTGTCTTTTTCGAGATTTCCGGGATGAAGAACGCATCGTGCTCGCCTTCGTTCAGCGCCTGCCCTTCGATGAAGGGCAGTTGCTCCTTCAGGATCGCGGTGTCACCGGTCACCAGCAGGTAGCGCGCGGTAGCGTGGGCCAGCCAGACCACGTCGTCAGAGATCATGGTGCGGACGCCGGCCTCGGTGCGCGGCAGCCACCAATGCTGTACGTCGCCTTCGGGGAATTGCCGCCGCGCCGCGTTGAGGATCTGATCGCGCGCCAGCTTGGGGTTATGCGCCAGCAAGGCCAAGGTGTCCTGCAACTGATCGCGGAAGCCGAAGGCACCGCTCGCCTGATAGAACGCAGAGCGGGCACGGATGCGGCAGGCCAGGCTCTGATAGGGCAGCCAGTGATTGACCATGGCGTCGAGTGCCTTGTCCGGCGTCTCGACCTGGATGGTGTCGAGAAAGCCGCGCCATGTGCGCTCGTTATCGGCCAGCCGCTGATCGAAATCCCTGGAGCGATGGGTCTGCACCAGCGCGCTGGCCTCGTCGGACGAGGCCGCGTCGCCGAGCAGCCAGAGCAGCGTGACGTCGCCACCGGCAGCGATGTCGATGTCGTGTGCGATGGCCGCGCAGGGATCGTCGCCGGCCTCTACGCGGCCCGACAGGTCGGCGCCGCTCAGCACCGCATGCGGAAACTCGCTCGTGCCTTGCCTGCCGATGAACTCGCCGCGATCGGCGGTGACCGAATGCACCGCACCGTCGGCGGCCAGAAAGGCGATCCGCTCGCCGAAATCGAGTCCATAGGGATTTTGCGCCAGCAATGCGCCGGTTGCGGCATCCCTCGACGGAACGATGCTTGCAGCGGTGCGCGAGCGATGGCCGCCAAGAACCCATTCCGCATAGGCGTAGACGCGCAGCCGCATCGGCACCGAACCCGAATTCTGGATGCGCAGCCGCGATATCTTTACCGGATCGACGGGATCGACGACATGGGTGAGGTCCATCGTCAGCGGCCCGCGTTGTGAGCGGAACGTCGAAAAACCCTGCCCGTGCCAGGTTTCGTAGGTCATTGTCGGGTCACGCACCACGGCAGCCATCGGCGAGAACGCCCTGCCACTGGCATGATCGTAGATATAGATGCCCTCGCCCGGCCGGTTGGTGACCGGATCGTTCGACCATGGCGTCAACTGATAGTCGCGGCTGTTGCGGCTCCAGGTGAAGGCAGCGCCTTCAGCCGAAATGTGGAAGCCGAACGATGGGTTGGAGATCACGTTGATCCACGGCTGCGGCGTCGTGCGCCGGCCGGCAAGACGCACGACGTAGTGGCGTCCGTCGCCGTCGAAGCCGCCGAAACCGTTCCATTGGTCGAGCCCGCTGCCGTCGACGCGGCCCTCGATCAGTGCCTGTGCGGCAGATGCTTGCGACGTCGGCACCGGCAAGGACGGCTCGCGAAGCGCTGCAAGGTCTGCCGGCTGGAGGGCGGCGTCCCGCGCCTGCAGTGCCGCGGCCTCGGCGCGCTCGATCTGGTCGAAGATGGTGCCGTTGCGCGTATGCAGCACCACCCGAGCGACGGCGAGCAAGGTCCTGTAGGTCGTTTCCTCCATCAGATCGCGGCGCACCGCGAAGATGTGCTGGCGGGGTCCGAGTTCCTTGCCGCGCAACCGGCTGTTTTCGCACAGCGTCTCCACCGCGCGCTGCAGGTCCTGCACGTAGGATGACGCCTGCTCGTTGACGACGACAAAATCGATCATCATGCCGCGGGCGCGCATGTATTCCTGGAAGCGAAGCGCCTGGGCGACGATCTCCAGATCGGCGACATCGGCGATCCTGACCAGGAAAATCGGAAAATCGCCGGATATGCTGGTCGGCCACAGGCTGGACTGCCTGCCGAGCCCGGAGACGATGGATTCGCCCGGAAGGCGCAGGAACGGATCGGGATAGATCAGATAGCGCGCCAGCTTCTGCACATTGGCGGCGTCGGACAGACTGAGGCCAAGGTGCCGGGTCTGCACCTGCGAGCGCGTCCAGGCGAGCATCGCCTGGCGGGCGAAGCTTTCGGGATGGTCGAGCCGGGCGATGGCCGCATCCAATTCGGCGCGATGGGTACCGACGACGGTCCAGAAGGTCAGCGAAATCTTCTTGTTGGCCGGCACCCGCACCTGCCGGCGAAGCGATGCGATCGGATCCAGGGTGAAGCCGGAATGGCCGCCAAGCTTGGCGCCGGGATCAAAGGCAGCCGCCTCGGTGATGGTGCGGCCGCGGCCGATGAAGGCGCGCCTGTCGGTTTCCGCCTCGGCGTCGCGCGCCGATCCAGACGGGTCGGTGACGAAATGCACCATGGTGACGTCCGGTTCGTCCTTCTCGCGCTTGCGCCTGGTGGCGAAGATCGCGCCGTTGTTCGGCGCGATCTCGGTTTCCACGAACATCTTCGAAAAAGCCGGATGAGCATTATCGGAGGGCTCGGAGCCTAGCACCAGTTCGGCAAACGAGGTTACTTCGATATGCCGGTCGGCGGGGCCATCATTGTGGAGCGTCACCCGTCGGCCTTCACCATTGCCTTCCGAGATGACGATGCACTCGACTTCCGAACGCAGCGATCCAATCGATTTGACGAAGCTCGCCTTGTCGTCGGAAAACAGCGTCTGCGCCCGCTCGCCGGCGGCACGCTTCGGCTCGGCGGTGGCCGACCACCAGTCGCCGTTACTGGCGTCGCGCAGGAAAATATAGGAACCAAGGCGGTCCTCGGTCGGATCCGGCTGCCAGCGCGTGACGGCAAGGTCGCCCCAGCGGCTGTAGCCGGAGCCGGTGGCGGTGACCATGACCGAGTAGCGGCCATTGGACATGACACTGGTCGAGCGCAGCGCCCTGAGCGGATCGAGCACGATGCGGGTGTCCGGGCTTTCCAGCTCGGTCTCGTCCTTCGAGCGCTCGTCGGCCTCGGTTCTGACGGTCGCAGTCGGGATGTCGCGCGGCGCCCTTTCCTGCAGCAGCAATTCGGCCGACTCGATCACCGGATCGCTGTGGAAGCGGTCGCGCAGGCGCCCTTCGAAGATCGCATCGGCAACTGCGGCAATCGACATGCCGGAGTGGTGGGCCATGTAGTTGAGCACGACGGCGTGGTCGGTGCCCTCGGGGACGCGTTGCGGCGTGAAATCCACCGCGTCGTAAAAGCCGTGCCGGCCCAGCGCGCCCAACCGCCTCAGCCTGGCCAGGTTCTGCACGGATTCATGCGGCGTGAACTGCGCTGCCAGCACGGTCGCGTAAGGCGCGATTACCGTATTTTGGCCAAGGCCGCGCTTCAGGCCGAGCCCGGGCACGCCGAAATTGGTGTACTGATAGGTCAGTTCACGGTCGCGGGCGTTGTAGGCCGCTTCCGAAATCCCCCAGGGAACGTTCTTCGAACGGCCATACTGGATCTGGCGCTTGATGATGAGCTTGCTGGTCTGGTTGAGAATGCTGCCTTGCGGCTCCTTCATCACCAGGGGCGGCATCAGATATTCGAACATCGAGCCGGACCAGGACATCAGTGCGCCCTGGAAGCCGATCTCGACGATCGGCCGGCCGAGCCGGAACCAGTGCTCGGTCGGCAAATCGCCCTTGGCGATGGCGAACAGGCTGGTCAGCCGCGCCTCGGAGGCCAAAAGATCGTAGCAGCTTTCGTCGAGCTGATGCTCCTCGACCCGGTAACCGATCGACAGGAGCTTGCGTTCGGGCCGCATCAGGAACGAGAAATCCATCTCGAAGGCGAAACGGCGCGTGCGCTCGCGCAACGTCAGAAGCTTGGCCCGCAATGCCGCGACGGCGTTTTCGTCGCTGTGCGCGTCGTGCACATGCGCCTCGCAGGTGGCTTCGAGCCTAGCCGCCCAATCGGCGATGGTGTCGCTCTGGGTCGACGCGGCCTCGGTGTGGATGGCTGTCGCGAGCTTGCGTATCTCGCCGGCCAGGACGGCCAGGTTGATGGTACGGATCGACGCCATCTCCGGCTGCGCCTTGATCAATTCGACCGCCCGCCGCATGCCGTCGAGACGGTCGGCGAGCCGCTGGCGCAAGGGCCGCAATTGACGCCGGTCGTCGGGCAGTTCCTCAAGGCTTTCGTCGAGGATGGTGACAGTATCGAGTATGCCTTCGAAGTCGCCCTGCACATGCACCGACGGCGCTTCGGCCCATTCGGCGCAGGCTGCGGCCACGGCCACCAGATGGCCGGCGAGATTGCCGCTGTCGACCGCCGAAATGTACAGCGGGTAGAGCGGCTTCAGGGTCGTCGTGTCGTACCAGTTGAAGAGATGACCGCGATCGCGCGGCATGCTCTCGATGGTCGACATGGTCGCGTCGATGCGGTTAACGGCGTCGGAGAGGCTGATCCAGCCGAAGTCGCGTGCCGAAATCACCGACAGCAGGTAGACGCCGATGTTGGTCGGCGAGGTGCGGGGCGCCACCACGGGGGCCGGGCTTTCCTGGAAATTATCCGGCGGCAGATGATGATGCTCGGCCGTCACGAAGGTCTCGAAATAGTGCCATGTACGCCGCGCCACGGTGCGCAGCGCGTGGATGTCGGCGGCCGATATGCGCAGGCGGTCCTCGGTTTCGGCCGAACGGCTGATCCAGCAGGCGATGGCGGGCGAGCCGATCCAGAACAAGGCAAAGAAGAAGGCGACGAAGGCGCCGGTGGAATCGGCCAGCACCGGGACGGCGAGGCCGACGACGCCGATGATCACGGCGCCGTACATGATGCTGTAGTAGGAGCCGAGATCGTTGTCGCTGCCCTTGTGTGCCTGCGAGGCGGTGCGCCATTCGAGCAGGTTCTGGCGGCTGACGAACAGGCGGTAGAGCGTGCGGATGATTGCGTCGCCCATCATCCAGGCTAGGTGCGCCATCAGGACGATCTTCAGCGCCACCAGGGCGGTACCGAAGGCAACATCGCGTGCCAGCGCCGAGAAATGGCCGCGCGGCGTCTGATCGCCGCTCTTCGGCAGGATGGCGTTGACGATGTCGAAAGTGGGCGCCATGAACAGCGTGAGGATCAGCAGCGCCTGCCATTGCGCGGCCTGCGTGAAGGGCAGCAGCGTCCAGCCGGCGATCGCGGCCATCACCCAGAAGATCGGCGTCACCGAGCGGCGCAGATTGTCCACCATCTTCCAGCGCGACAGCGCCGGCACGTTTGAGCGCGGGCCGAGGATGAAGCCCAGAAGCTGCCAGTCGCCGCGTGCCCAGCGATGGTGGCGCGACGCATCGACCGAATAGCGGGTCGGATAGTCCTCGACCAGTTCGACGTCGGTGACCAAGGCCGAGCGCGCCAGGGCGCCTTCGAGCAGATCATGGCTGAGGATGGTGTTTTCCTCGATGCGGCCCTTCAGCGCCGCCTCGAAGGCGTCGACATGATAAAGACCCTTTCCGGTGAAGGAACCGTCGCCGAAGATGTCCTGGTAGAGGTCCGACACGGCAAAGACGTACGGATCGAGCCCGCGATTGGCGGAAAAGACACGCTGAAAGAACGATGCCTCGTCGCCGCTGGTCAGCGACGCGGTGATGCGCGGCTGCAGGATGGAATAACCTGCCGTAACCTCGCGCCGTGCGACGTCGAAATGCGGACGGTTGAGCGGGTGGCAAAGCTTGCCGGCCAGCGCGGCGACGGCATCGCGGGTGGTGCGGGTGTCGGCGTCCAGCGTCATCACGTGGACGACGCTCTCCGGCAATGGCACTTCCAACGGCAGGAAGGTGGTGTCACTGTCCCCGCGCAGCAGAAGGTTCAATTCGTGCAGCTTGCCGCGCTTGCGCTCCCAGCCCATCCAGACGCCTTGCGACGCGTTGTAGAGCCGGCGCCGATGCAGCAGATAAAAGCGCGGTGCGCCTTCCGAGGGATAGCGGGCGTTCAGCCTGGCGATTTCGGCACGTGCGAATTCGAGGATTTCGACATCCGCCGTATCGATCTCGGTCTTCGAGTCCGGCCAGTCGGAAAGCAGCGCGAAATAGACCTCACCCGCCGTGTTGGCGAGGTGATGCACCTCGATGTTGCGGATGTTCTCCTCCACATCGTCGCGCGAGCCGATCAGCGACGGCACCACCACCAGCGTGCGCGCCTCCGGCGGCACACCGTGCCTGAAATCATAGCCGACAAGACGCGTCGGTTTCAAAAACAGCGAGACGACGGTATTGAAGAATGCGAGCGCGCCTTCGCTGGCCGGCACCGCGAACAGGGCCAGCATCAGGACGATCGACGGCACCGACAGGCCGAGATTGGCAAGCGCATTGCCGGAAACGACCAGAAGCAGGACCGTCAGCGCAAACACCGGCACGACGATGCCCAGCCATCCGGTCTTGCGGAACGTCCGGTTCAGCGTCTTGCCGATGGTCGGCCGGTAGCCGATCGACCGCTCGAGCTCCTGCCGGCGCGGGCCGACCAGAAAGAAGCCGACGTCGGTGTGAGCGATCGGACCGCTTTCGGAGCCCGGTGCATCGGCAGCATGGCCGGCGAGCTCGATTGCCCTTTCGGCAACGCGAAATTCGGAGAGATCGGAACGGCGCGCCAGCTCCTCGATCGCAGTCCGGTATTGGTCGCGCGAAAAGAAATCGAGCGCGGCGAAATCGGTGCGTTCGCGCAGCAAGGTGTCGATGCGGCTGACGCCCTCGAACCACACCGTCCAGTCGACGTCGTTGATCAGGCGCAGGCCGCGGATGATATTGCCGGTGGTCACGTTGCCGCTGGACAGCGTGTGGTGCTCGCTGAGGATGATCTCCTCGGCGTCGGAGCCGGTCCTTTCCAGCTCGCCCTCCAGCCATTCCAGCGCCCTGCCGGCATTTTGCGAGCCGTCACGCAGCCGGTAGAGCAACTGGGTGGCGAAGGTGGTGTCCTGCGCATGGGCGCTGTAGTGGGAAAGTATCGCCTGCCGGTCGGCGCTGTCGTCCGTCGCCAGCACACGGTCGGCGACCTCGTTGGCGATCTGGCGCAGTTCCCGCGTGCGATTGACGCGGACCGCGATCCGGCGAAGGTTCTCGATCAGGACGAAGCGCAGCAGCGACGGCAGCGCCCATAATTCGCCAATCTTCAGCGGCTCGACGGACTGGAAGCCTTCGACAATCGCCTTAAACATGGCCGACGAGACGGAACTGTCGGAATGGGCGACATAGGTCCATGCAACCGCCAGTGCGCGCGGCACGCTGGACCCATCCGACAGTTTCAACGTCGGCAACTGGCGGTAGAAGCGGCGCGGCAGGTCGCGCTTGACCTGAAAAATGGTCTCCTCGACCAGATAGTTGTTGTCGAGCAGCCACTGCGCCGCGGGCGTGATCGTTTCGCCCCTCGCCTGGGCAGCGTTGGTGGAACGGTAGACATCGAGAATCTTCCTGGCGCTGTCACGAATGCGCGCCTGAAAATCGAAAGGCGTCAGACCGAACAACTCCTTGGCATCGCCATTGGCAAGGGCTGCGCCCAACGCTCGGAGCCGATCTTCCGGCAGGAAATGGGAGCGTATCGGCTCGTCGGTGACAGCCGGGAAGCTGGCGCTCGTCTTTTCGATCTGTGCGAGATTGGTCTGGATATTCATCTAAGGTTCCGTGTTGGGGACGCAGTGCGGCGTCACCGCCACGGCAATGTCCCTAAAACCGGTCCAAATGCAATTGGTTGCATCGCAACACTTGGCCGAAAGTTTGTTTCCGCACCACGACAAGGCGTCGTCTTTCGACAACTTCCAGGCGAGCACTATGAGCATCGTTTCGGCTTCTGATCGGCGGAAGATTCAGGCTTTTTCGTGATGCAGCGACCAGCTTACGCGATATTTGGCCGGCGTCACGATCATGTTTGGAAACAGACGTTAATCGTTGCCGGCAATGCGGTCGATGCGGATCACGAACAGCATCGCCGGCCGGACGGGGTCCAGGTGCAGTTCCGGCGCTTGCGCCCCGAGCAACAGCGCATCGAGCGGCCCCAATTGCATGGGCGCCGCGCCGGCCACGCTGAGTTCGCCGTCAACGCACAGAATAAGTGTTTCATCGGCTTCGGCCTGGATCTCCGTCGGAGCCGAAATCAGCAGGCGCTCGACCGTGTGTGTTGCCCGGGCGCGGCGGGTCATGACGTTGAGGTCGGTGATCGGGCCAGCGATCAGCGTGGCTTGCGTCGGCACGTCGGCTGGAAAGGCAAGCGGGCCGGAAGCCTTGGTGATTTCGACCGGCGGCCGGCCGGCGATATCGAGGACCATGCCCTCGCCTTCCAGCAAGGCCAAGGTCCGGTCGACGCCAGCGAAGCCGGAGAACGGGCCGCTGCCCTCGACGCGCGCCATCGAGACACGCCAGTCGAAATCGTCGAGCCCGGCACCTGGCGGCGACACGACAATCTCCGTCGTCACCCCGCCGCCGTTCTTCCACGGCATCGACCGGTATTCGGCTGCCCGAAGGATGCGCAAGGCGCGGCTCAGCCCAAAATGCCGGGCAGGTTGAGCTGGTTCTCCCTGGCGCACTCGATCGCGATGTCATAGCCGGCATCGGCGTGGCGCATGACGCCGGTCGCTGGGTCGTTCCACAGAACCCGCTCCAGGCGCTTGGCCGCCTCGGGCGTGCCATCGGCGACGATGACCATGCCGGCATGCTGCGAAAAGCCCATGCCGACGCCGCCGCCATGGTGCAGCGACACCCAGGTGGCGCCGGACGCCGTGTTGAGCAGGGCATTGAGCAGCGGCCAGTCGGAGACGGCATCCGAGCCGTCCTTCATCGCTTCCGTCTCGCGGTTCGGCGAGGCGACCGAGCCGGAATCGAGGTGATCGCGGCCGATGACCACCGGCGCCTTCAGTTCGCCCCTGGCGACCATCTCGTTGAAGGCGAGGCCGAGCCGATGGCGGTCGCCCAGGCCGACCCAGCAAATGCGCGCCGGCAGGCCCTGGAAGGCGATGCGCTCGCGCGCCATGTCGAGCCAATTGTGCAGATGGGTGTTGCCGGGCGTGAGTTCGCGCACTTTGGCGTCGGTCTTGTAGATATCCTCGGGATCGCCGGAAAGCGCTGCCCAGCGGAACGGGCCGATGCCGCGGCAAAACAGCGGACGGATATAGGCCGGCACGAAACCCGGGAAGGCAAAAGCATTTTCGAACCCCTCCTCCTTCGCCACCTGGCGGATGTTGTTGCCGTAGTCGAGCGTCGGCACGCCGGCATTCCAGAACGCCACCATCGCCTCGACATGCTCGCGCATCGACGCGCGGGCAGCTCTTTCGACGGCCTTCGGGTCGCTGCTGCGCTTCTCGCGCCACTCGGCAAGCGACCATCCCTTGGGCAGATAGCCGTTGAGCGGGTCATGCGCCGAGGTCTGGTCGGTGACGATGTCGGGGCGCACGCCGCGCCGCACCAGTTCCGGCAGGATGTCGGCGGTGTTGCCGACGAGGCCGACCGATTTCGCCTCACCGGCTTTGGTCCAGCGCTCGATCTTTTCCAGAGCCTCCTCAAGCGTGTCGGCGCGTTCGTCGACGTAACGGGTGCGCAGCCGGAAATCGATGCGGTCGGGATCACATTCGACGGCCAGGCAGCAGGCGCCCGCCATGACCGCGGCGAGCGGCTGGGCACCGCCCATGCCGCCAAGGCCGCCGGTCAGTATCCACTTGCCCCTGAGATTGCCGCCATAGTGCTGGCGGCCGGCCTCGACGAAGGTCTCATAGGTGCCCTGCACGATGCCTTGCGTGCCGATGTAGATCCACGAGCCGGCCGTCATCTGGCCGTACATCATCAGGCCCTTTCTATCGAGCTCGTTGAATTTCTCCCATGTCGCCCAGTGCGGCACCAGGTTGGAATTGGCGATCAGCACGCGCGGGGCGTCAGGATGAGTGCGGAACACCCCGACCGGCTTACCCGATTGCACCAAAAGCGTTTCGTCGTCGCCGAGTGTCTTCAGCGAGGCAACGATGCGGTCGAAATCGTTCCAGGTGCGCGCCGCCCGGCCGATGCCGCCATAGACGACCAACTCGTTGGGGTTTTCGGCGACCTCTGGGTCGAGATTGTTCATCAGCATGCGCAACGGCGCTTCCGTCAGCCAGGTGCGGGCGTTGAGCTCGCTGCCGCGCGGGCTGCGCAGTTCACGGATGTTGTGGCGAGGATCGGTCATGATTGTCCCTTTCGAATGAAGCGCGCCGCGCGTCAGCGCTCGGCCCAGGCGATCGCGGTTTCCAGGATCTTTCTCAGCGTGACGCGGATTGGCGTCGCGAATTCGGCATCGTAAGGCACCGGCCAATTGCCGGGCATGCCCTTGCCTTCGGGCTCGCGCAGATAGCCGCGGTTGGACAGCTCCATCTGCAGCGCGTGGACGCCGTTTTGCGGCTGGCCGAAATGGCGCGTGATCCAGCCGCCCTTGAAGCGGCCATTGACGACGAAGCTCTCGCCGGTTTCGCCCAGAATCTGCCTGACTTTCTCCTGCAGCGTCGGATCGGCGCTCTTGCCGTCGTTGGTGCCGAGATTGAAGACCGGTAATTTGCCTTCGAATAGGCGCGGCAGCACCGAACGGATCGAATGGCAGTCATAGACAACGATCTTCCCATGCAAAGCGCGCAGCCTGTCGACCTCGGCCTGCAGCGCGGCATGATAGGGCAGGAAGAATTTTTCGCGGCGTCCGTCGATCTCCGACGGGCCCGGCTCTTCACCTTTGCGGTAGAGTGGATCGCCGTCAAAGGTCTCGGTCGGACAGAGCCCAGTCGTCGTCTGGCCGGGATAGAGCGAGGCGCCGGACGGATCGCGGTTGACGTCGATGACGGTGCGCGAAATCGCCGTATGCACAACGGTCGCGCCGAGGTCTTCTGCGAAGTCATAAAGCTTGTCGATCCACCAGTCGGCGTCACGGCGGCCGAGCCAGGGCGAGATTAGCCGGCTGTCGAGGCCGGCGAGATCGATGCCGGTATGCGGGATCGAAACCAGCAAGGGTGCCGTGCCTTGGGTGACGGTAAGCCAGGAGGGCGAGGTCATCGGAAGTCTCCGCGTGACAGAACGCAACTCTGCGACCGTCTTTGAACACCAATCTCGCTTTTTGCAGGTTGCGACGTATTTTGTTCTTGCTTTGTGCCGGCAGCTATGCTACTAATTTGGCTATGGTGCTGATTCAGCCCGCCGACCCGCCCTCGAGGCGGGTCTTTTGTTTCTGGCCTTGAAAGTTTCGGTGTTGCCGGGCTGAGGTTGGCGGGACAGCGCCCCCCTCTGTCCTGCCGGACATCTCCCCCTCCAGGGGGGAGATTGGCTATCATCTCTACTTTCGCCAATCTCGTAGGATGCAGAAAGGGCGCAGTCCGCGAAGCTGCCAATCTCCCCCCTGGAGGGGGAGATGTCCGGCAGGACAGAGGGGGGCGCGACGGAACACGACCCATCGCGGCGTAACGCGGCGATAACAGTCTCATGACGCAATCCCCGGCAGTTTCACCGCGCTTGCCGCTTCCACCGCCGCGCCGCTGCGTACCATGGCGATGGCCTTCTCCATGTCCGGGTGGAAGTGCCGGTCGTTGTCGAGATGCGGCACCTCTGCCCTGACCAGCCGGCGCACCGCCTCCAGTGCCGCGCTCGAGGCCAGAGGCGCATGGAAATCGCAGCCCTGTGCGGCGGCCAGCAATTCGATGCCGATGACGGCCGTCGCATTCTCGACCATGCCGATGAGCCGGCGCGCCCCATGCGCCGCCATCGAGACATGGTCTTCCTGGTTGGCCGAGGTCGGGATCGAATCGACGCTGGCCGGATAGGCTTTTTGCTTGTTTTCAGAAACCAGTGCCGCGGCCGTGACTTGAGGGATCATGAAACCGGAATTCAAACCCGGCTTGGGCGTGAGAAAGGCCGGCATGCCCGACAGCGCCGGGTCGACCAGCATGGCGATGCGCCGCTCCGACAGCGAGCCGATTTCGCAGACGGCGAGCGCGATCATGTCGGCGGCGAAGGCCACCGGCTCGGCGTGGAAATTGCCACCCGAAAGTGCGGAGTCGTCCTCGGCAAAGATCAGCGGATTGTCGGTGACGCCGTTGGCCTCGGTGGCGAGCGTGTCCGCAGCCTTGCGGAGCACGTCGAGTGCAGCGCCCATCACCTGCGGCTGGCAGCGCAGGCAATACGGATCCTGCACGCGCTCGTCGCCGACGCGGTGCGATTCACGGATGGCGCTGCCGGCCATCAAATTGCGCAACGCCTCGGCCGTCTCGATCTGGCCGCGATGTTTCCGGAGCAGATGGATGCGTGGATCGAACGGAGCGTCGGAGCCTTTGGCGGCATCGGTCGACAGCGCGCCGGCGACCAGTGCCGACTGGTAGAGCACCTCCGCTTCGAACAAAGCGGCAAGCGCATACGCGGTCGAGAACTGGGTGCCGTTGAGCAGCGCCAGGCCTTCCTTAGCGCCCAGTATCACCGGCTCCAGGCCGTGCGAAACGAAGGCGACCTTGGCGGGAAAGCGGCCATGCGGGGTAAAGCACTCGCCGACACCGATCATCACCGCGGTCATGTGCGACAGCGGCGCAAGGTCGCCGGAAGCGCCAACTGAGCCTTGCGCCGGCACCACGGGGATCACGTCGTTGGCCAGCATCGCCTCGAGCAGTTCGATGGTCCGCGGCCGCACGCCGGAGGCGCCCTGTGCCAGGCTGGCCAGCTTCAGCGCCATCATCAGCCGGCAAATTGCGACGGGCATCGGCTCGCCGACGCCGGCGGCATGCGACAATACGATGTTTCGCTGCAGCGTTTCCAGGTCGGCGGCGGGGATGCGAACACTGGCCAGCTTGCCGAAGCCGGTGTTGATGCCATAGACCGGCTCGCCTTTGGCAACGATCCTGGCGACAGCCTCGGCGCTGGCCTTGATCTTCGGCCGGCAGGCATCGTCGAGCCTCAGTGCGGCGCCGCGATAGATGGCGCGCCAATCGGCCAGCGTGGCATTGCCTGGCCATAGCTTGAGTTCGGTCATTGTCCCCTCCAGATGCGGGCATGCAGCGGGTTGAAGCCCATGCGGTAGACGAGTTCGGCCGGGCGTTCGACGTCCCAGATAGCCAGATCGCCGGATTTTCCGGCCTCCAGCGTACCGGTCTGTCCAAGCAGCCCGAGCGCGCGGGCAGCCTCGCGCGTGACGCCGGCAAGGCATTCATCGACGGTCAGGCCGAACAACGTCGCCGCCATGTTCATGGTCAGCAGCAGCGAGGTCAGCGGCGACGTGCCGGGATTGTTGTCGGTGGCCACGGCCATCCTGACGCCATGCTGGCGAAACAGGGCGATTGGCGGCTTCTTGGTCTCGCGGATGAAGTAGTAGGCGCCGGGCAGGATGGTCGCCACGGATCCTGCCTTCGCCATCGCCGCCGCACCGGCCTCGTCGGTATATTCGAGGTGGTCGGCCGACAGCGCACCATGGCGCGCCGCAAGTTCCGCGCCGTGCAGATTGGACAGCTGGTCCGCATGGAGCTTGACCGGCAGGCCCGCCGCCTTCGCGGCATCGAACACGCGGGCGATCTGCTCCGGCCAAAATGCAATGCCTTCGCAAAAACCGTCGACGGCATCGGCCAGGCCCTCGGCAGCGATGGCCGGCAAAATCTCGTTGGCGACAAGATCGATAAAGGCATCCTTGTCGCCTTTTGCTTCGGGCGGCAGCGCATGGGCGCCGAGGAAAGTGGTCCTGACCGTCACCGGCCGCTCACCGCCCAGCCGTCGCGCGGCGCGCAGCGACTTCCTCTCGTTTGCGAGGTCGAGACCGTAGCCGGATTTGATCTCGACGGTGGTGACACCTTCGGCGATCAGCGCATCGAGGCGCGGCAGCGACTGGGCGACCAGCTCGTCCTCGCTGGCCGCGCGCAGTGCCTTGACCGAGGAAACGATGCCCCCGCCGGCCTTGGCAACCTCTTCATAGGTGGCGCCGGCCAGCCGCATCTCGAATTCATTGGCACGGTTGCCGGCATGGACCAGATGAGTGTGGCAGTCGATCAGGCCAGGCGTGATCCAGCGGCCTTCGCAGTCGGTCGCCTCGGCGTTTTCGCGGAGCGCTGTCGGCATGTCGGCTTCCGACCCGGCATAAACGATCCGGCCATCGCGCGCGGCGATTGCACCGTGCTCGACGATGCCAAGTCCGGCGCTGTTTTCGACCATGGTCGCGAGGCGCGCATTGCGCCAGAGGCGAACCTCCCCTGCCCGGCTTTTGTTCTCTGCAGCCATCATCTTTTCCGTTTCAATCGGGAGTCATTATGTATATACATATCAAAAGGCACTGCAAGCGCTATCATCGCATGGCAGGCCGGGATTTGGAGAAAAACGTGACGGCAATCTTTGCGGAACAGGCACTTCTGCCCGACGGCTGGCACAGCAATGTGCGGATCGTCATCTCCGACGGAAGGATCGCCACGGTCGAGGCGAATACCTCGCTCCTGCCTGGCGACGAGCGCCATGCCATCCTTTTGTCCGGCATGCCGAACCTGCACAGCCACGCCTTCCAGCGCGGCATGGCCGGCCTTGCCGAATTGCGCGGGCCTTCCGCCGACAGTTTCTGGAGCTGGCGCGAGGTGATGTACCGTTTCGCGCTGTCGATGACGCCGGACCAGGTCGAGGCGGTCGCGGCCCAGCTTTATGTCGAGATGCTGGAGGCCGGGTTCTCGCGTGCCGGCGAGTTTCACTATTTACACCACGACCGCGACGGCCGGCCCTATGCCAACATCGCCGAGATGGCGGAGCGCATTGTTGCCGCAGCGTCCGAGACAGGCATCGGGCTGACGCTGCTGCCGGTGTTCTACGCGCATTCCTCCTTCGGCGGCGCTGTTCCGAATGATGGCCAGCGGCGGTTCATAAACGATGTGAACCGGTTCTCGCGACTTGTTGAGAAATGCCGCGAATCCGTTCGCAGCTTGAATCAAGGTGTCGTTGGCGTCGCCCCGCACAGCCTGCGTGCCGTGACACCGGAGGAACTGGAAAACATCACGGTGTTGGCACCGGAGGGGCCCATCCACATCCACGTCGCCGAGCAGATTAAGGAGGTCGAGGACTGCCTTGCCTGGTCCGGAGCGCGGCCGGTCGAATGGCTGCTTGCCAATGCCAAGGTCGACCGGCGCTGGTGCCTGATCCACGCCACCCACATGACCGACACAGAGACGGTGCAAATGGCGAAAGGGGGCGCCGTTGCCGGCCTTTGTCCGATCACCGAGGCCAATCTCGGCGACGGCACCTTTGCCGCGTCCTTGTTCATGCAGCATGGCGGCCGCTTTGGCATCGGCTCGGATTCAAACGTCCTGATCGGCCTGCCGGACGAGTTGCGGCAGCTCGAATATTCGCAGCGCCTCGCCCACCGCGCCCGCAACGTGCTGGCCGTCGCCGGCGGCTCGACCGGCCGTGCTTTGTTCGATGCAGCGCTCGATGGTGGCAGTGCCGCGCTGGGCGCCGGCCCCTCGCAGATCGCAGCAGGTGCCCCGGCCGATTTCGTCTCGCTCGACGGCAAGCATCCATCGCTGGCCGGCAAGACGGGCGATGCAATCCTTGACGCCTGGATTTTTGCCAACGGCACCAAGATCGACTGCGTCTGGGTGCATGGCAGGAAACTGGTCAGCGGCGGCATGCATGCCAGGCGCGATGCTATCGCCGAGCGGTTCCGCCAGGTGATGACGGCGCTTTCGGCATGAGCATGATCGGGACAATAAGCGCGGATTCTGGAAGCGCGGACGGCGGCGAGGTTCTTTCGCTGCACCAGCGCATCCTGTCGGACATCAGCGAACGGATCCTGTCGGGTGCCTGGGCGCCCGGCCACCGCATTCCGTTCGAGCATGAACTGACGGCCGAATACAATTGTTCGCGCATGACAGTGAACAAGGCGCTGTCGCAACTGGCCAAGGCCGGACTGATCGAGCGCCGGCGTCGCTCGGGCAGCTTTGTCCGCCAGCCGCAATCGCAGGCGGCCGTTCTCGAAATCCACGACATCCGGATCGAGGTCGAGGCACTTGGCCTACCCTACCGCTATGAGCGCATGGCGCGAAGCAGAAGGCGCAGCAGCGCCGACGACCGCGCCCTGCTGGAACTCGACGTGGCCGGGCCGGTGCTGGCGCTGGAATGCCGGCATTTCGCCGGCAAGCGGCCGTTTGCCCATGAGCAGCGGCTGATCAACCTGGCTGCAGTGCCGGAGGCCGCCGAAGAGGCGTTTCTCGAGACCGCGCCCGGTCCGTGGCTGATCGGGCGCGTGCCGTGGAGTGCCGCCGAGCATCGCATCCGCGCGGTTGCCGCCGAAAAGCACATCGCGGCGGCGCTCGACATCGAGACCGGCGCGCCGTGCCTGGTGATCGAGCGGCGGACATGGAGCGCCGAGCACCCCGTCACCCATGTCCGGTTCACCTATGCGGCAGAGAACCACACTCTCGTGGCAAGGTTCACGCCGTCGCAGGGGTGAGCTCCTAACCCTCCCCCTTGAGGGGAGGGTCGCGGAGCAAATTGCCGCGCGGCGGCATTTTGTGACGCGGGGTGGGGTCGGAGCAACCTCGCCGACCCCACCCCGTCTCGCAGTCTCCGCTTCGCTTCGACTACTCGCCGACCCTCCCCTCGAGGGGGAGGGTTAGAGCCGCATTCTCAAATCGCCGCGGTAACAATGATCTCGACCAGATATTCCGGTCCGGCAAGTTTGGCTTCGCCGGTGGCGCGGGCCGGCGTGTTGCCCTGTGGTACCCACTTGTCCCACTCCGCGTTCATCTCGGCAAAGGTGCTCATGTCGGCCAGCCAGATGATCGCCTGCAGGATCTTGGTTTTGTCGGTGCCGGCCTTGGCCAGCAATTCGTCGATCGCCGCCAGAATGTCCCTGGTCTGGGCACCGACGTTTCCGCCCGGCTTGCCGACCTGACCGGCCAGATGGACGGTGTTGCCGTGGATGACGATCTGGCTCATGCGCGGGCCTACATCGATACGACGAATGCTCATTGGATATTCCTTCTTTTGTCCGGCTTTCTCTTGTCGGCTGCGCCTGTTTAGGATCGGGATAGGTTTCGGGCAAGGCCGCTCGAGCGGAACCGCTTGAGCCAAGCCAAAACCGACAACATGACGGCCCGGCCGCAATTCCGCCCGATTGGCTTGTTGACTAATGTAATAACATCACATATCGAATCCGCCCTGCAGCACCGATCGTCGCCCCATGGATCGTCACATGAGCCAAACCTGCCTGACCTTCCGCGACCTGACGCTGGGCTACAACAGCCATCCTGCGGTCCACCACCTCAATGGTACGATCCGCAAGGGATCGCTGACGGCGGTCGTCGGCGCCAACGGCTCCGGCAAGTCGACGCTGATGAAGGGCATCGTCGGCGTTCTGAAGCCGATGGCCGGCGCGGTGATCCGGGCGCCCGGCGTGCGCGCCGCCTACCTTCCGCAGCAATCGGAGCTCGACCGCTCCTTTCCGGCCCGTGTCGTCGACCTGGTTTCACTTGGCCTGTGGCCGCGGCGTGGCATGCTCGGCCGTTATACAAGGGAAGATCGCGACTCGGTCAGCGAGGCGCTGATGGCCGTCGGCCTCGGCGGCTTCGAGAAGCGCCCGATCGACACGTTGTCGGGCGGCCAGCTGCAGCGCACGCTGTTTGCCCGCGTGCTGTTGCAGGATGCCGAGCTCATCCTGCTCGACGAGCCGTTCAACGCCGTCGATGCCAAGACGGTCGGTGACCTGATCGCGCTGATCAAGCGCTGGCACGGCGAGGAACGCACGATCATGGTTGTGGTCCACGATCTCGATCTGGTGCGGCAGAACTTCCCCGAAACACTGCTGCTGGCGCGCCAGCCGATCGCCTGGGGAGAGACCAGGGAGACGCTGCGGCCGGAGAATTTGTTGCGTGCGCGCCGCTTCCACGAGGCCTGGGAGGATAACGCGCCATGGTGTGAGCCCGGCGAGCATGATCACAGTGTGCACGATCACGGCAGCCACGAGCATAGCCATGACCATCATCACGGCTCCGGGCCGAGGGCGGCATGATGGAGGTGCTTTACGGTCTATTCGTCGCTCCGTTCGCCGACTACGCCTTCATGCAGCGGGCGCTCGCCGGTTCAATGATGCTGTCGCTCGGCGCCTGCCCGGTCGGCGTGTTCCTGATGCTGCGGCGCATGAGCCTGTCCGGCGACGCCATGGCGCATGCCATCCTGCCGGGTGCTGCCGCCGGCTTCCTGTTCTATGGCCTGGAAATCCTGCCGATGACTATCGGCGGACTGATCGCCGGCATCATCGTGGCGCTCGGCGCCGGCGCCGTCTCGCGCTTCACCATCCAGCGCGAGGACGCCTCTATGGCGGCCTTCTATCTGATTTCGCTGGCCATCGGCGTGCTTATGGTGTCGATCCGCGGTTCCAGCGTCGATCTCATGCATGTGCTGTTCGGCACCGTATTGGCGCTCAACAACGAGGCGCTGACGCTGATCGGCGGCATCGTCGTGGTGACGCTGGCCAGCCTCGCCATCTTCTGGCGGGCGCTGGTCGCCGAATGCCTCGACCCTTTGTTCCTGCGCTCGGTCAGCCGGATGGGCAGCCCGGTGCATTTCATCTTTCTCGGCCTCGTCGTGCTCAATCTCGTCGGTGGTTTCCAGGCGCTCGGCACCTTGCTGTCGGTCGGGCTGATGATGCTGCCGGCGGCGGCGGCCCGCTTCTGGACGTCGCGCGTCGAGCCGATGTGCGTGTTGGCCACAGTGATCGGCTTTGCCTCCTGCATTGCCGGGCTGCTGTTGTCCTACCATGCGTCACTGCCCTCCGGCCCGGCCATCATCCTGTCCGCCGGCGTCGTCTATTTCGCCTCGATCCTGTTCGGCGCGCGCGGCATCCTGCGCGCCCGCATCGTCCATCACCGCCACAGAACTGCCTGATCCCAACAAGGAGAAACTGTCCATGCTGAAATCGATCCGCGCCACGTTGGCCGTGAGCGTTATAACATTAACCGCCCTTGGCGCTTCGTCGGCCTTTGCTGAGCCGTTGAAAGTGGTCGCCAGCTTCACCATCATCGCCGATTTCGCCAAGAATGTCGGCGGCGACCGCATCGATCTGACCACCATCGTCGGGCCGGACGGCGACGCCCACGTCTACGAGCCGAGCCCCGCCGATGCGGTGGCCATGGCCAAGGCCGACATCGTGCTGGTCAACGGCCTGCATTTCGAAGGTTTTCTGCAGCGTCTGGTCGACGCCAGCGCTACCAAGGCCTCGATTGCCGTGCTGACCAAGGGGGTCACGCCGATCAATTTCAAACCCGAATTCGCCGAGGCCGACGCCGCCGAAGGCGCGGAAACCGATGGCGGCAAGACGGTCACCGATCCGCACGCCTTCCAGTCGATCGCCAACGCCAAGATCTATGTGAAGAACATCGCCGACGCCTTTTGCACGGCCGACGCTGCGGGTTGCGACAGCTACAAGGCCAATGCAGCCGCCTATACGCAAAAGCTCGATACGCTCGAGGGCGAAGTGCAGGCGGCGATCCAGTCGATCCCGCAAGAGAAGCGCGTCGTCATCACCTCGCATGATGCCTTCGGCTATTTCGAGAAGGCCTATGGCTTGACCTTCCTGGCCCCGGAAGGCGTGTCGACCGAGTCGGAGCCTTCCGCCGCCGACGTGGCCAAGCTGGTCAGCCAGGTGAAGCAGGACAAGGCGGCGGCGATCTTCGTCGAGAACATCACCAATCCGCGGCTGATCGAGCAGATCGCCAGCGAGACCGGCATCAAGGTGGGCGGCACGCTCTATTCCGATGCGCTGTCGCAGCCCGAAGGCCCGGCCGCGACCTATATCGACCTGATGCACAACAACATCGCCCAGATCAAAGGCGCGATCCTCGGCAGCTGAGCGATCGACCTCGTTCATCCAGCCGGGCTGGCGTATGGCGCATCCAAGCACACGCGGCGCCGTCCGGCTGGATTTCCGGCATCGAAATCTCTATCTGCGCGGATGGATTTCTTTTCGCGCGGATTGCCGACCGGGTCAGGGAGTGGCAAGACTGCCGCTAACCAGATTGCGAGGACACCGCCATGGAATACCGACAGATCAGCGAGGACTATTCGGTCTCGGGCCAGATCCAGCCCGAGGACGTCGCGACCATCAAGGCCGCCGGCTTCAAAAGCGTGATCTGCAACCGGCCGGACGATGAGCAGCCCGGCCAGCCATCGGCCGACACCGTCAAGGCGGCGGTCGAGGGCGCCGGGCTCGCCTTCCGCTACATCCCCGTCATCAGCGGCCAGATCACGGCAGAGAATGTCGAGGACCAGGCCGAGGCGCTTGAGGAACTTGAAGGCCCGGTCTTCGCTTACTGCCGTTCCGGCGCCCGCTGCACCAATCTTTATGGGCTGATCCAGCAGTCGAAGGGGTGACATTCGCCCTCAGATCGGTAGCGCGCCGGTTTCCTTTAGCGTCTCCAGCACGATCGCCGTCTTCACGTGCTGCACGGATTCGTGCGGCAGCAGCACGCTGTTGACGAATTCCGACAGCGACTTCAGGTCGGGCGTCACCACTTTCAATATATAGTCCATCTCGCCCGTCAGCGCGTGCGCTTCCTGCACCTGCGGCAGCCGCGCCACCAATTCGCCGAAACGCCGCGCATTGTCGCGGTTGTGAGTGGCAAGCGTCACCGAGATGACGTTGACAAGGGAAAAGCCGAGCTTGTCGCGGTCGAGCACCGCCCGGTAGCCCTTGATATAGCCGTCCTCCTCCAGCCGCTGGCGACGGCGCGAGCATTGCGACGCCGACAGGTTCACCCGTTCCGAGAGGTCGTTGTTGGTCAGGCGTGCATCGCCCTGCAGCAGAGCCATTATCTTGCGGTCAAACTGGTCGATGCGCGCCTCATCCATGGGTTTCTCTCCATACATGCACAATTCACGCATTACCTGATCATTTCAAGCGTTTGAATGCAAGCACCATGCACTGCGTCCTTGCTATCATTAGGTTGAGATGGCCTTTCCAGGCCAAACAGTTTTGGAGGACACTGCCATGGGTCCCTTCCCGCACGACGCACCGCCCGCCAAGATCAGCAAGACCAATCCCGCCGGCACCGACGGCTTCGAATTCGTCGAATTCGCGCATGCCGAGCCAGAAAAGCTCGCCGAACTGTTCACCCGTATGGGCTATGTGCCGGTGGCCAAGCATCGCAGCAAGAACATCACCGTCTGGCGGCAGGGCGACATGAATTATGTCGTCAATGCCGAGCCCGGCTCGCATGCCATGAAATTCGTCGACAAGCACGGCCCTTGCGCCGCCTCGATGGCATGGCGGGTGGTCGATGCCAGGCATGCCTTCGACCACGCGGTAGCCAAGGGCGCGACGCCCTATGAAGGCAACGACAAGACGCTCGATGTGCCGGCGATCGTCGGGATCGGCGGATCGCTGCTCTATTTCATCGAAACCTACGGCGAGAAGGGCTCGGCCTATGACGCCGAGTTCGACTGGCTGGGCGAGCGCGATCCCAGGCCGGAAGGCGTCGGCTTCTATTATCTCGACCACCTGACCCACAATGTCTATCGCGGCCAGATGGACAAATGGTGGGATTTCTACCGCAACCTGTTCGGTTTCAAGCAGATCCATTTCTTCGACATCGACGGCAAGATCACCGGCCTGGTCAGCCGCGCCATCACCTCGCCCTGCGGCAAGATCCGCATCCCGCTGAACGAGTCCAAGGACGAGACAAGCCAGATCGCCGAATATCTGAAGAAGTATAATGGCGAGGGCATCCAGCACATCGCCGTCGGCACCGACGACATTTACGACGCCACCGACAGGCTGGCCGAAAACGGCCTGAAGTTCATGCCGGGTCCGCCCGAGACCTATTACGACATGTCCTTCGCCCGCGTGAACGGCCATGAAGAGCCGATCGAGCGGATGAAGAAGCACGGCATCCTGATCGACGGCGAAGGCGTGGTCGACGGCGGCACGACCAAGATCCTGCTGCAGATTTTTTCGAAAACCGTGATCGGCCCGATCTTCTTCGAGTTCATCCAGAGGAAGGGCGACGAAGGCTTTGGCGAGGGCAATTTCCGCGCTTTGTTCGAATCGATCGAGCAGGACCAGATCAAGCGCGGCGTGCTGAAGGTGGACGGCAAGGCAGCGTAGCCAGCTCGGCCGAGGTGTCTTGTGGTTTGATTAATTATGACCTAAATTATGGTCATAAAGGATCGAGTCATGAATGTTTCTATTGCCGAAGCCAAGGCCAAATTGTCGGAACTCGTCAGCCGCGCGGAAGCGGCGAGGAGATCGTGCTCACACGCCACGGCAAGGTGGCGGCGCGTATCGTAGCTCCGGCAGTGGCCGAACCCCTGCCGCGTATAGGCGCGTTGAAGGGCAAGATCTGGATTGCGGACGATTTTGATGAACTCGGTCCCGAGTGGGATGAGTACGTGAAATGACGGTCGGCCCGTTTCTCGCCGACACACACATCATCCTCTGGTCGATTTCGGACGATCGACTGTTCGCGAGCGCGGCAAGCGTCTGGGAAATTGCCATCAAACGTTCGATCAGAAAACTTAATGCGCCGGACGATCTGCCAACGCTGCTTCCAAGGATGCAATTTCAGCCGCTCGCCGTAACCTTCCAGCACGCGAACGTCGTCGGCGGCCTACCCCACCACCATGGTGATCCGTTCGACAGGCTTCTGATTGCGCAGGCGCAAGTGGAGAACCTCACCATCCTGACATCCAACCCGCATTTCGCCCGTTACGATGTGGCTTTGGCATGATTATCCAGGCAGTTGGTCTCGCAAGCCCAGCCGCTCAACCTCCGCTTTCCTGAGTTTCACATCGTAATCGAGGAAGAACTCGTCGAGTTGCGGCGGTTTCACCGAGGTGCCGGACAACATCGCGTGCACCTGGCCGCGATGATGGATGTCGTGGATGAAGAGATGGGCGAGCAAATCGCCGATCCGCTCCGGTATCATGCCGTCCTCGCGCCGGTCGGTGAGAACGCGGCGCTCGAGATCGTCCGCCGACAGGCGGTCGCAAAAGGCGATCAGCCGCCGGTCGGCCTCCGCCTGTGCAACAAAAAGCGCCTTGGCATCATTGAACGGCACAAAATCGTCATGGGCGGCGGCGCCGATGCCGCCTTCTTCGAGAAAGTCAAGATAGAGATAATCGACCGCCAGGATGTGGTTCAGCGTTGCCTTGATCGATGGGAAGAAGCTTATCCTTTCAGCTTCGAATTCGCCGGGCTCAAGCTGCAGCACGGCACGATAGAGCCGGTCGTTGGACCACAGATTGTTAGCTGCCATGCGGCGGAAATGGTTCAGCAGGTCCATGACTTCACGCCGCTGACCGGACCAAAGACAAGCCCGCCCACATGAGCGCGAATCCAGCGATGACGATCAGCAGAAGCCGGATCATGTGCCGCCGCATGGCTTGCGTTTCCTGGTCCAGCGCGACATTCGTGTTGGTGACGGTGTGAAACATCATCGCCTTGCGCGGAAAGCCGCTGCGGTTGGTCAGGTCAGGCGAGCGAGCCTCGATGCGGTAGCTCAGTCTGATTGCCTGGATGAAGATCGCCAGCATGACAAGGGCCCAGACACCGCACAGCAGGTAGAATGTCTCGCCCGTCATTCTCTTGCCCCCTCGTATTTCTCGACCTTCTGCTCGATGGCGCCGAAGATCGAATGCCCGCCCCTGTCCTTCATCTCGATGCGCACGGTATCGCCAAAGCGCAGGAAGGGCGTTTTCGGTCCGCCGGCCTCAATAGTCTCGATCATGCGCAACTCAACGATACAGGAATAGCCAGCGCCGCCTGCCGAGACAGGCTTGCCCGGCCCGCCGTCGAGCTTGTTGGAGACGGTGCCCGAACCGATGATGGTGCCGGCGGCCAACGGCCGCGTTTTTGCGGCATGAACAATCAGCGCTGGAAAATCGAACGTCATGTCGATGCCGGCGTTTGCCCGGCCGAACGGCTTGCCGTTGAGATCGACCAGCAGCGGCAGGGCGACCTTGCCGCCGTCCCAGGCGTCGCCCAGTTCGTCCGGCGTCACCGCAACCGGCGAAAAGGCCGATGACGGCTTCGACTGGTAGAAGCCGAACCCCTTGGCAAGCTCAGGTCCGGTCAGGCTGCGCAGCGTCACATCGTTGACCAGCACGACCAGGCGGATCGCTGCCCGCGCCTCTTCGAGGCTTGCGCCCATCGGCACATCGTCAACTATGACCGCGACCTCTCCTTCCATGTCGATGCCAAGGGTCTCGTCGGTCATGCGGATTGGGTCCCGCGGTGCGAGGAAAGCGTCCGAGCCCCCTTGGTAGATCAGCGGATCGGTCCAGAAGCTTGCCGGCATCTCGGCGCCGCGCGCCTTCCGCACCAGCTCGACATGGTTCACATAGGCCGAGCCATCGGCCCATTGGTAGGCGCGCGGCAGCGGCGAATGGGCGTCATGCTCGTGAAAGCGGGCAGACGGCACCGCATTATTCTCCAGCGATTCGGCCATGGCAGCGAGATGCGGCGCGATCCGAAGCCAGTCGTCAAGCGCGGCCTGCAGCGTCCGCACCAGAAACGAAGCATCGGTGAACCGTGTCAGGTCGCGCGAGACGACGACAAGCTTTCCATCGCGCGTCCCGTCCTTCAAGGTGGCAAGCTTCATGCGGTTTCCTCTCCTGGTGCAGCTTTGGTGCTGCTTTGATTTTTTGTTCTACGCATGATCTCTTCCGAAAACCGGTTTCCACTTTTCGGGATCATGCTCCAGCCCCACAACAAGGCCGTCGCGTGCGATCGTCAAGTCGCCGGCCCATGTTTTCCTGACGGCGGCAATCCAGTCGGCCTCGTCGATCTCGGGATCGTCGGCGGGAATGAGATGGTTGAGGACCAGTCTTTTGACGCCTGCATCACTGGCGATGCGGCCCGCTTCCTCGGCAAAGCTGTGGCTGGCAAGCAGGTGTTCCCTCAGCCTTGCGCCGTTGCCGGTCTTCGCGACCAGCCGCTCGATACCCTCTTCCAGCATGGCCTCGTGGACCAGGACGTCGGCGCCTTGGGCGAAATCCGCCAATGGCGGAAAGAACGCCGTATCCGACGAAAAGACGACGCCTTGCCCCGCATGATTGAAGCGCAGCGCAAAGCAGTCCGTCACCGGCGGGTGGTCGACACGCAGCGCCGATATTTTGAGACCGCGCTCTTCCGCCACCTGGCCTTCACCAAACTCGACGATCGAGACCAGGTCGCGGAGATCCGGCCGCCCTTCATCGGCGATGCGGATCTCGATGTCGAACTCCATCGCCTGGCAAAAGCGTTGCCAATAATAGGCGGTGCCGGGCGGGCCGAATACGGTGACCTTTGTTGCCAGGCCGGCCGTCCACGCGGTGTGGATCAATGGTCCGAGTTCCAGCACATGGTCGGAATGCAAATGCGTGATGAAGATCAGGTCGAGCGCCTTCAGGCTGATGCCGGCATCGGTCAGCCCGCGCGTTACGCCCAGCCCGCAATCGACGACAAGGGTGCGGCCGCCAATCTCCAGCAGTGACGAACTCGGCCACGGCCCGCCCGGCCGCAGCGCGGGACCACCCTTCGAGCCAAGAAGGACCAGACGATCCGTCACGCGACGGCGCTCAAGACCAGTCGCCCTCGGGCGTGCCGTTGAAGCGCTTCTTCAGGCCGGCCCAGCAGTCGATGTAATTGTCCTGCCGGGTTTCGAGTTCGGCGCCATAGCGGGTCACCATCTGCGGAAAGCGTGTCTCGAACATGAAGGCCATGGTGTTGTCGAGCTTGACCGGCTTCAGCTCCGCGCGCGAGGCTTTTTCGAAGCCAGACGCATCGGGTCCGTGAGCCAGCATCATGTTGTGCAGACTGATGCCGCCGGGCACGAAGCCCTCTTCCTTGGCATCGTACTGACCATGTATGAGGCCCATGAACTCGCTCATGATGTTGCGGTGATACCAGGGCGGCCGGAAAGTGTTTTCCGCCACAAGCCAGCGCGGCGGGAAGATGACGAAATCGATATTGGCGGTGCCTTCCTCACCGCTCGGCGCGGTCAGCACGGTGAAGATCGACGGATCGGGGTGGTCGAACAGGATCGCACCGACCGGCGAGAAGGTCGCAAGATCATATTTGTAGGGCGAATAATTGCCGTGCCACGCCACCACATCCAGCGGCGAATGGTCGAGCTCGGTGACATGGAACTGACCACACCATTTCGCGATCAGCCGGCACGGTGTCTCCTTGTCCTCGAACCAGGCACAGGGCGTCTTGAAATCGCGCGGATTGGCCAGGCAATTGGCGCCGATGGGGCCACGATCCGGCAGCGTCAGCTTGGCGCCGTAATTCTCGCAGACATAGCCGCGCACTTCGGCATCCACCAGTTCGACCTTGAACACCAGACCACGCGGCAGCACGGCGATCTCGCCCGGCGTGAGCTCGATGACCCCCATCTCGGTGACAAAGCGCAAGGCTCCAACCTGCGGGACGACCAGCAACTCGCCGTCGGCGTTGAAGAAATGATCGTCGACCATCGAGTGGTTGGCGACATAGACATGTGCCGCCATGCCGGTCTGGCCGAGCACGTCGCCGGCGGTGGTGATCGAGCGCATGCCGGCAATGAAATCGGTCGGCTCCTTGGGCATCGGCACCGGGCTCCAGCGATACTGGCCGAGAGCGAGCTGGTGGTCGCCGACGTTCGGCGCGCTTTTCCACAGCGGATAATTCGCCGCTTTGAAGCGGCCGGTGTGCCTGACGCTCGGCCTTATCCGATAAAGCCAGGAGCGCTCATTGGTGCCGCGCGGCGCGGTGAAAGGAGAGCCCGAAAGCTGCTCGGCATAGAGGCCGTAGGCCGGCCGTTGCGGCGAGTTTCGCCCTTGCGGCAGCGAGCCCGGCAAAGTCTCGGTTTCGAAGTCATTGCCGAAACCCGGCATGTATGAGTAGGCCATGGAACCCTCCCGAATTCATGGTCTCGGAGCATTGTTTGCGCATCCGCAAAGATGCTCCGAGTTGACCATACCGGTTTCATTTGTAACCATTGAAAATGTAACCATCAACGGTGATTTCGGCATGAGCCGCCAGCATCCCCAGTCAGGGCCAACCATGGAAATCCTCGAGCTGGAATCCTTCCTGCCTTACCGGCTCTATCGGCTTGCCGATGCCGTCAGCCGCGAATTCTCAAGGATATACAAGGACCGTCACGGACTGACCCGGCCCGAATGGCGCACGCTGGCCGGGCTTGGACAGCACGGCACGATGACGGCGACGGCGCTCGGCGAGCAATCGGCCATGCACAAGACCAAGGTTTCGCGCGCGGTCGCCGAGCTCGAACGGCGCCGCTGGCTCAGCCGGACGCCTGACGAAAAAGACCGCCGTGTCGAGCATCTGGCACTGACCAAGGCTGGCGTTGCCGCCTATCGCGAGATGGTGCCGCTGGCGAAGGAGTTCGAACGGGAATTGCTGGTAAGATTGAGCCCCGCCGAGCGTGTGGCCATTGTCGGCGGAGTGGCAGCACTGGAGGCGGCATTGGGGAAAAGCTAGGTTCCTGCCAGAATTACAGGCACCTTGGCGGGACAGCTTTCAGTTCGCACCGTGTTCCTTGGGGCCTCACCAGTCCATGACCACCTTGCCGGAATTGCCGCTCTTCATCGCTTCGAAGCCGGAGATGTAGTCGTCGATGCCGATGCGGTGGGTGATCAGGCCGCTGACATCGAGAGGACCCTGCACCAGCGCAATCATCTTGTACCAGGTCTCGAACATCTCGCGGCCGTAGATGCCCTTCAGATGCAGCATCTTGAAGATGACCTTGTTCCAGTCGATCTCGAAGCCGGTCGGCGCGATGCCGAGAATGGCGATCTTGCCGCCATTGTTCATGGTATCGATCATGTCGCGGAATGCCGGTGCGGCACCGGACATTTCAAGACCGACGTCAAAACCCTCGGTCATGCCGAGCGCCGGCATGATATCGCGCAGCTTTTCTTTCGAGGCGTCAACGACATGCTGGACGCCGAGCTTTTTTGCCAGTGCCAGGCGCACCGGGTTGATGTCGGTGATGACCACTTTTCGCGCGCCGACGCATTGCGCCACCAATGCGCCCATGATGCCGATCGGCCCGGCGCCGGTGACCAGCACGTCCTCGCCGACGAGGTCGAAAGATAGTGCGGTGTGAACCGCATTGCCCAGGGGATCGAAGATCGCGGCGATCTCGTCCGGCACGTCGTCGGGGATCGGCACGACATTGTGTTGCGGGATAGCCAGATATTCGCCGAAGGCGCCGGGGCGATTGACGCCGACGCCGAGCGTGTTGCGGCAAAGATGCCCTCTGCCCGCGCGGCAGTTGCGGCAATGGCCGCAGACGATGTGACCCTCGCCCGAAACGCGCTGGCCGACTTTGTATTCGGTCACCGCCGCGCCGAAATCGGCGACCGTACCAACGAATTCATGCCCGGTCACCATCGGCACCGGCACGGTCTTTTGCGCCCACTGGTCCCAATTGTAGATGTGGACGTCGGTGCCGCAGATCGCCGTCTTCCGGACCTTGATCAGCACGTCGTTGGGGCCGATCTCCGGCACCGGCACCTCTTCCATCCAGATGCCCGGCTCGGCCTTGGCCTTCACCAGCGCCTTCATCATGTTGGACATCAGACGCTCCTCAAAAATCTTGCCTGTCTGGACGGATCGGCTGCATCAGGCGGCCGCCTCCAGGATTTTCTTCAGCTGCAGCAAATCTCGATCGGTCGAGCGCCGGACGGCCTACGGGGCAACCAGACGGGAAAAGCCGGTTGGCGCGCCGCGGTTCGTGAGCGCCATATGGGTACGGCCTTCGCCAGCATCCCGCCACGCATAACTCGTTTCCATGGGAAACGGCCCTTCGGCGGTTCGCATTACAAGCCGTTCGCCCTGCACGAGCTCGACGATTTCGTAGGTGTAAACAAGCCGTCTTCCGAGGAACTGCGCCACAAATGCAATTCTCGATCCTGCCCGGGCCGGTCGGGGCGTTTTCCATTCCACCGATTGGATATTGACGTACCAGCGCGGAACGTTGTCCGGATCGGCGGAAAAGTCGGCGACGACCGCGCGTGGCCTGGCGATCTCGATCTTGCTCGTCACGTCGATCGTCATGGCCGGCTTCCTGCGATAGGGTCAACCGATTACACCCAGCTCTTTTCCGACGTCGCCAAATGCTGCCACGGCGCGGTCGATATCGGCGCTGGAATGGGCGGCAGACATCTGTGTGCGAATGCGCGCCTGGCCCTTCGGCACCACCGGGAAGCAGAAGCCGATGACATAGATGCCGCGCTGCAGCATGCGCGCTGCCATCTCCTGCGCCAGCGTCGCGTCGCCCAGCATCACCGGGATGATCGGATGGTCGGCGCCCGCCAGTGTAAAGCCGAGCCTGCCCATCTCGGAGCGAAACCGCGCTGCGTTCGCATATAGGCGCTGACGCGACGCATCGCCATTGCGGATCATCTCGAACACCCGGATCGAAGCGCCGGCGATCGCCGGCATCAGCGTGTTGGAAAACAGATACGGGCGCGAGCGCTGGCGCAGCCAGTCGACCACCTGCTTCCTGCCCGACGTGTAGCCGCCCGACGCGCCGCCCAACGCCTTGCCGAGCGTGCCGGTGATGATGTCCACCCCGCCCTCGACGCCACAATGTTCGGCCGAGCCACGGCCGTTCCTGCCGACGAAGCCAACAGCATGGCTGTCGTCGACCATGACCATCGCATCGTATTTGTCGGCGAGGTCGCAGACGCCCTTCAGATTGGCAATGATGCCATCCATCGAGAACACGCCGTCGGTGGCGATCAGCCGGAACCGACAGTCGCGCGCCTCTTTCAACCGCGCTTCGAGATCGGCCATGTCGTTGTTGGCGTAGCGGAAGCGCTTTGCCTTCGACAGCCGTACCCCGTCGATGATCGAGGCGTGGTTCAGCGCATCGGAGATGACCGCATCCTCTTCGCCGAGCAGCGTCTCGAACAGGCCGCCATTGGCGTCGAAGCAGGAGCCGTAGAGGATGGTGTCCTCCATGCGGAGGAAATCAGAAATGGTCGCCTCGAGCTGCTTGTGTTCTTCCTGCGTGCCGCAGATGAAGCGCACCGACGCCATACCGTAGCCGTAGCGGTCGAGCGCCTGCTTGGCCGCCTCGCGCAGTTCGGCGCTGTCGGCGAGGCCGAGATAATTATTGGCGCAGAAATTCAGCACCTTCTCGCCGCCCACCTCGATCTCGGCCGATTGGGTCGAGGTTATCACCCGCTCGGATTTATAGAGGCCTGCCGATTTCAGCCCTTCAAGCTCGCTTTCGATGTGGGAGAGGAATGCTGCGGTCATGATCAGGCCCTGTTGAGATCGATGAGGACTGTCGCGCCGCGCGGACGAAAAATCCATCGCAAAAGCGACCGCTTCCGTGGCACGACATGGCACGGTAGCGGTAACGACGTTCAAATGCGGAGGTGCCGCGAAAGACCGCGATAACCATTTTGCGGGTTTCCCGCCACGGTCGCCGCCGCCGACCTGCTGCCGTCCCAAACCTTTAACACTTTGAAGCCAAAGGTTGTCGCACAAGAATTCGTTGGCGAGAGGGCCGCATCAGAAAATGTCGCAGCAGCCGGCGCACGCCGTTTCAGGCAGGCTCATACTCCTGATCAAGTCCGGCTACTGGCTGGCTCTGCTGATCATCGCCGCCATGGTCGTGGCCTCCTTCATCCTGCTGCAACAGGTGATGGCGACCCAACGGCACAATCAGGCGCTGCTCGATATCGTCAGCACACAAAAAGCCCTGTCGCAGCGCATCGTCTTCCTTGCCGGCGCGACCGGTACCGCCTCACGCGACCAGCAGCCGGCCCTGATTAGCGCGCTCAAGCAAGCGACGGTAGAGTTCGAGAAGAACTACGATCTGCTGCTCGAGCGGACCGCCGCCGATCCGGCGTCGCCGGCAAGGTTCGATCCCAAATCGATCGAGAGCGTGCTTTTCGCCAAGCCGTTCCATCTCGACTATTTCTCGGTCGGGCTTATCGCCAACGGCGAACGCCTGATCTCGTCATTCGAATCGCGGCTCAACATGGCCGGCAATGGTGGCTACAAAGGTGGAGAGGAGCGCGTCAACCTGAACGCTTCCGTTGCCAACGCAACATTGTCGGGCTATGCCGCACTTGGCCAGCGCATCAGCGCCTTTGCAGACCAGCGATCCGAAACACTTCTCGAGCTTAACCGCACATTGTTCTACTCGACCATCGGCGTCATCGTGCTGGTGGCGCTTTTCATTTTCAGGCCGATGTCGAATGCTATCTTGCGCAGGACGCGCGAGCTGGTCGATGCGCGCAATTCCATGGCCTTTATTGCCGTGCATGACGGGCTGACCGGCCTGCACAACCGCACATTCCTGACCGAGCATTTCGATACGCTGATCAATGCCGCGCAGCGACGGCGTGAACGGGTTGCCGTGGTGCAGTTCGATCTCGACCGGTTCAAGCAGATCAACGACACGTTCGGCCACGCCGCCGGCGATTATGTGCTGGTGGCGGCTGCGCAACGCATGCGTGATTCGTGCCGGACGTCGGATCTAAACGTGCGTCTCGGTGGCGACGAATTTGTTGTGGTCCTCAACGACGCCGGCAGCACCGAGGACATCGATACCGTCGCCAGGCGCATCCTGACCAAGCTCAACAAGCCGATCGTCTTTCGAGGCACGACGATCCATCCGGGCGTAAGTGCGGGGGTTGTGGTCTATCCTGTCGACGCCGACAATGCGCAGGATCTGCTCGTCCATGCCGATCTGGCGCTGTATTCAGCCAAGAAGCAGGGCGGCGGCAGTTTGTCGTTCTTCTCCGATGAGCTGAGGCGCGAACTCGATTATCGCAAGCAGCTCGAGCTGGATATCAGGACCGCCATTTCGGAGAAGGCGTTCGAGGTCTATTTCCAGCCGCAGGTGTCGCTGTCGGACGGCGCCATCAGTGGCATCGAGGCTCTGGTTCGCTGGAGACATGCCGAGCGCGGCATGATCGCGCCGGGCGAGTTCATTCCGGTCGCGGAAAAATGTGGCCTGATGCCCGAGATCGGCCGCATCGTCATTGCCAAGGCGATCAACGAAGCAGCCGAATGGAACCGCGCAGGCATCGGCTTCGGCCGGATCGCCGTCAACGTGTCCGGTTCGGAGCTGCGCGAGACAGATTTCGAAGTCTTCCTGTTCGGGACGCTGGAAAGGACCGGCCTGCCCGCGCACAAACTATCGCTGGAGATCGTCGAATCCGTCATTCTCGACGATGAGAAGACCGGTATCGCGGCAAAGCTGCGGCACATCCGCGCCGCCGGCATCCATCTTGAGCTCGATGATTTCGGCACCGGCTACGCATCGCTCAGCCATGTCAATCCAAACGAGATCGACCGGCTGAAGATCGACCGCCGTTTCGTCCAGAACATCAACGAGAACAGCGGCAACACCAAGATCGTGCGTGCCCTCACCGAGCTCGCCCGCGGTCTCGGCATCTCGATCGTTGCCGAGGGCGCCGAAACCGAAGCCGAGCTCGACTCGCTGATGGCTATCGGCTGCGACCAGGTGCAAGGATATTCCATCGCTTTCCCGATGCCGCCGGACAGCGTGCGCGAATGGCTGCTGGCACGGGCGCCCAAGAAGGCCAGGCTGACGGTGCTGCAGGGCTGCCGGGCGTAGATCCGTCATGGCCCGGCCTTGCGAACCGACCTGATGGGCCGAGGCGGAAGGTCATCCTCATCACCGGGAAATGCTGCCAGCAATTGTCCAAAGCTGGGCACACGCGCCAGTCTTTCGTAGTCCTGGAACGACAGAATGACCGCCTGCTTGCGGCCACGCCGGGTGATGACGGCCGGTTCTCCCGCGACGACCTGATCGAGCACCGCCGAGAGTGTGGCCCTGGCATCCTTCAGCGAAATTTCGCGCGTGGCGTCTTCCTAGCCTAATTTCTAGCTCTCGACATTGGCCCGCAGCGCGGCCAGCACCTGTGCAAACTCTGCCAGCCTGTCGTCGGAGAGTCCTTTCCGCAGCCGTTTGTCGAAGGCTAACGCGGCGGTGCGCAATTTCAGGAACAACGCCTCTCCGGCCTGGGTCAGCTCCACCTGGTGAACCCGGCGATTCTCAGGATCGCGGCGCCGCATCAGCAGGCCTTGCGTCTCCATGGCGTTGAGGTGGTGGGTCAGCGTTGCGCCCCGAATGCCGATCATGCCGGCGAGCTCGCGTTGGTTGGCCAGCTCCCGCGACTTGACCGACAGCAACGTGACCCAGACCGGCAGCGTGCCGCCGGCCTCGACCAAAGCAGCGTCGAAAGCCTGCGCAACCAGCTTGGCGGTGCGCGCGAGATTCATCCCGATCGGCGGGCGGTCAAAGGGCGTCATGATCCGACACTAGAACAAGGGCAAAGCCTATGGAACCGGCTCGAGCCTATGCGTTGACATCTAATCATTTGATATCTATCAATATGCCTGGCGGTGGGCAAGAGAGGAAATGCGGTCATGCAATATGTCTACATCATCGTCCTCGGCCTTCACGTCATGGCGGGTGTGTTCTGGGCCGGCACCACCATCGCGGTTGCCCGCGAACCGGAGATCAGGGCGGAACGTTTCTTCCGGCCGCAAATGCGCGCGGCCGGCGTGGTTTTCCTCACGGGTTTGCTGCTGTGGTATTTCTTCCACAACGGCTCTTTCGGCTCGATGGAAAAAGTCCTGGCGCTCGGCATCTTGACTGCCTTGATTGCCGCCGGGGTTCAGGGCGCACTGGTGGGTTCCGCCAGCAGGCAGTTGGCCGGCGCTGATGCGGCCAAGCAAACCCAGTTGCGCGCCAAGATGACAAAAGGCGAACGCATCGCCGGCGGCCTGCTGGTCATCACCGTGTTCTGCATGGCCACCGCCAGGATGTTTTGAACGTCCTGCCGCAATCGCAAGATCGTACGGTGCCCGGCGATGGCCGGCGGCGTGCGCGGCGCGCAGCCCGGACCAAAGTACCGTGGTGGCTCTCCGTACGGAGGTTCGGCTGCGCGCCACCAATCAATCCAAAATATTCCTCAGATCCGCAAGCCGAACCTGATGCCGTCATAGATTGCGGCATGGATGTTACGCGAGGCAACTGCGTCGCCGATGCGGAAGAGCACGAAGCCACTTTGCGGATTGCGCACGGGAAAGATGTCGCCGCCATTGACCAGTTTTTCGTAATCGATCGCGCCGGCGTTCTTCGACAGCGGCTTCAGCGCCAGATAGAGATCGTCGAGCGGCAGCGTGCCATGCTCGACCACCACCTGGTCGACGCGCCGCTCGCCGCGCCAGCCATCGGCGAAGTCGGAGGCGAGCTCGGCGATCAGCTGGTTGCCTTCGCGCCGCACAGAACGTAGCCGTGTGTTTATGGTCACCGTGACACCCTTTTCCTGGAAGGCGCGCATGTAGGGCACATGATTCATGCCGCCCATTTCCGGGGCGAAGAAGCGCTCTGGTGAAACCAGCTCCAGCCTGGCGCCGCTATTGGCGATAAGTTCGGCGGCACCCATGCCCTGATGGCCGCCATTGTCGTCATAGAGCAGCACGTTCTCGGCCGGCTTGACGCTGCCGGCCATGATGTCCCAGCTCGAGGTGACGAGATCGTCGCCCGCCGTCAGAGGCGGGTTCTGCGGCAGGCCGCCGGTGGCGATCACCACCACGTCGGGCGACAGCGCCAGCACGTCGTCCTTGTCCGCCCAGGTATCGTAGCGGATCTCGACACCGAGCCGGTCGAGTTCGGCCAGACGCCAGTCGATGATGCCGATCAATTCCTTGCGGCGCGGGTTTTGGGTTGCCAGCCGCACCTGGCCGCCGGCCTGGCTCGATGCTTCCAGCACCGTCACCTGGTGCCCACGTTCGGCGGCGACCCGCGCCGCCTCCAGTCCGCCGGCGCCGGCGCCGACCACGATCACCTTCCGCTTTGGTCCCTGGGTCCTCGGAATAATATGCGGTATCGACGCCTCGCGGCCCGTCGCCGCATTGTGGATGCACAGCGCCTCGCCGCCCTCATAGATGCGGTCGAGGCAATAGGTGGCGCCGACGCAAGGCCGGATCTCGTGCTCGCGGCCCTCCATCACTTTTCTGACGATATGCGGGTCGGCAATGTGGGCACGCGTCATGCCGACCATGTCGAGCTTGCCGGTGGCGATGGCGTGACGCGCGGTGGCGACGTCGGAAATCCGCGCCGCATGGAAGGTCGGGAATCTCGTCGCCGCCCTGATCTCGCCGGCAAAGTCGAGATGCGGCGACGACCGCATGCCGGTCACCGGGATGACCTTGGTCAGCGCGGCATCGGTCTCGATCGAGCCACGGATGATGTTGAGGAAATCGACCTTGCCGGATCCGGCCAGCCGCCTGGCGATTTCGACGCCCTCCTGTTTCGACAGGCCTTTCTCGAAATCCTCGTCGGCGACCATGCGGATGCCGACGACGAACTTTTCGCCGACCGCGGCACGCACCGCGTCGAGCACCATTCCGGTGAAGCGCAAGCGGTTGTCGAGCGAGCCGCCGAAATCATCGTCGCGCTGGTTGGTGGCCGGCGACCAGAAGCCGTCCATCAGGTGGCCGTAGGCCTCGAATTCGATGCCGTCGAGGCCGGCAGCCTGGCAGCGCTGGGCGGCAGCGGCATAGTCGGCGACGATGCGCTCGATGTCCCAGTCCTCGATAGTCTTGGGAAAGGCGCGATGGGCCGGTTCGCGCACCGGCGAAGCCGACAGGACGGGCAGCCAGTCGGCCTTGTTCCAACCGGTGCGGCGGCCGAGATGGGTGATCTGTATCATCACCTTGCAATCGTGCTCGTGGCAGGCGTCGGTCAGCTCAGCGAGCCAAGGCACGATGCGGTCGTCATAGACATGCAGATTGCCGAAGGCGGCCGGGCTGTCGCGCGAGACGATCGCCGAACCGGCGGTCATGGTCAGCGCCATGCCGCCCTTGGCCTTTTCGGCATGGTAGAGCCGGTAGCGTTCCTTCGGCATGCCATCCTCGGAATAGGCCGGCTCATGGCTGGTCGACATCACCCGGTTCTTCAGCGTCAGGTGCTTGAGCCGATAGGGCTGGAGGAGCGGGTCGTTGCTAGTCATCGTCTTCCTGCTGTTTCAAATTGTGCTAATGAGCGGCAAATTTTTGTTTTTACGCATGTCGCTGTCCCAAAATCGCTGCGCAGTTTGGGCGACATGCAGCAAGGAACCTGCTCATGACCGATACGAAAAACCTCACCCAGCTCGGCACCAACGTCGAGGCGCCACAGAGCCCTGAAGCGGCAGTCCTGGAAACCGTGCCGTTTTCGCGCGGCGACGGCCCGCCGGCCATCGTTCGCTTCACCTGCCCGGAATTCACGTCGCTCTGCCCCGTCACCGGCCAGCCGGACTTCGCCCATATCGTCATCGATTACGCACCCGATGCGTTGCTGGTGGAATCGAAGTCGCTCAAGCTGTTCATGACCTCGTTTCGCAACCATGGCGCCTTCCACGAAGAATGCACCGTCATGATCGGCCGCCGCATCATCGCCGCGACCAAGCCATTGTGGTTGCGCATCGGCGGCTACTGGTATCCGCGCGGCGGCATTCCGATCGACGTGTTCTGGCAAACCGGCGCGCCGCCGGAAGGTGTGTGGCTGCCCGACACCGGCGTCGCCCCCTATCGCGGGCGCGGGTAAGCCTGAGTTACTACGAAGAAAATGTTGCATCAGTTGAGCGGCAGCCGCCGGTAACGCCCGGGATTGTTCGGATCGCTGAAATGGTGCATCGGCCCATGTTCGGCGAAGTGTGCTGACCAGCGTTTCATGGCGGCAGGGTCAAGCTCGACGCCCAGCCCGTCATCCTCCGGCACGCGCACCGTATTGCCGGTCTGCCGGAAAGGACCATCCTCGATGACATCGCCGATCTGCCAGCGAAACAGCGACTGCGATGCTTCGGTGATCCACGGTGTCGCCGCCACGACGTGCAAATAAGCCGATGTCATGATGCCGAGATCGTTCGAATAGCACCAGAACCCCTTGCCCATCGCCTCACAGGCGGCGATGAATTTCAGAGTTTTCGACAATCCGCCGAGTGCTGCGAAATTGCAGACGAAGTAATCCGGCGCACCGAGCGCGACTGCCCGCCTGAGATCCGGGATGTGCGTGGAGAACGGAATGCGCGAATGCTGGCGCAGCGCCGCCATCTCCTCGAAGGTCGCGACCGGATCCTCGTAATTGCGGATGTTGAACGGCTCGATCTCGCGCAGTACCCAGCGCGCTGTGGTTAGCGACCACTGCATGTTGGAATCGAGTTTGATCTGCGCCTTGTCGCCAAGCGCCTCGCGCAGCATGCGCACTGTCCTGATCTCGAGCTCGGGATCGCCCATTATCAGCTTGCCCTCGAAGATCGTCGAGCCGTGCTGTTCTCGCATGCCGAGACAGTAGTCGACGATCGCTTCGGCGGTCATCTCGCCGCCGGCTCCGCCTTGAGCGGGGCGAAAGGCGAAATATTCCGAAAACGGAATGTCCTTGCGCACCGCGCCGCCGAGCAGCTTATAGAGCGGCATACCGAAGACCTTGCCTCTTATATCCCACAGCGCCAGTTCGACGGCGCCGAACGCCACCGTGGCTGCGTTCTCGCCGGTGTTGGCGGTGATCTGCCAGGGCGGCACACAGCGCGCCTCGCAGTCGGCGATGTCGAGCGGATCGGCGCCAATCAGCGCCGGCGCGATCTCGGCCTTGATCACCTCGCCGAAATGCCACCATGGCGCCTCGCCCAGTCCGATCACGCCTTCGTCCGTCTCGACCTCGATGATCGATTTCGAGGCGCCGCCGTAGAGACCAGCGGTCCACCAGAACGGAGCATCGAGCGGGACGTTGACGTGGGTGACGCGGATGTTGGTGATCTTCATCGGTTCCGTTCTCACTCACACTGGTATTGGCTTAGCGCCCATTCGCCGGTCACCGAGAGCAGGTCCGATATTTTCCAGTCGCCGTCGACTTTCCTGAATTTCCACTCCAGCCGGTGCGGGTTGCCGGCGACGACGAACGCGACGACCACCTTGGCCTCGTCGCCGTTGATCGCTTCGATGGTCTTCAGGCTTTTGTCGATCTCCGCCTTGTCGTATTCGGAATTGTCGAGCGCCATGTTGGGATCGAGGCACTCGCCCTGCCCCGACTTCCGCAGCGCGTCGCTCTTGTCCAGCACCGACTTTGCCGGGTCGGTGAAATGGCCCCGCTGAGCCGGATCGACCTCGAGCCCGGCATGCTCGTAGAACGGCTTCACCACCGCGGTCGGCGAGCCCGGCTGCACGGGTGCAGTCGGCGCGTTTTCTGCCGGCGGCAACACTGCCGGCGGAGGTGGCGCACTGTCGGCCGGAGCGTTTGCGGGCGGCGCGCCGAACAGGCCCTGAGCGGCGGCGCTGCTCAATCCGGCCAGCAGGCACGCAGTCGCCAAAAGCCAGGGACGGCAGCGCAGCACGGCATCACTCCGGCGACTGCCCGGCCAGGCATTCGAGCGCACTCAGCGTCCAGCCGCTGGTCTTCGAGGTGATGTCGGCGACCTTCCACTGGCCGTCGATCTTCTTCAACGACCAGACCATTTCGCGTTTGGAATCATGCCCTTCCGGAAAAAGGTTGAAGGTCGCTGTCACCTCGGCGCTGTCGCCATCCAGCGTTTCGGCCAGCGTCAGCGTCTTGGCCACGGTCTTTTCGTCATAGTCCTGCGCATCGAGACCAGGGGCGAAGTCGATGCAGGGAACTTCATCCGGATGGTTCTTTGCCGCATTGTCGTTCAGTTCGAACAGTTTCGTCACCGGTGCGGTGAAGCGGTCGCGATATTGCGCATCGGCCTCGAATTTGACCGACGGGACATAAAAGAACTTCACGGCATTGGCAGCAGGGCCGGCAAACGCGGCCGCCGGCAAGGCCATCGAAAGCGCGGCAACAAAAAGTGGCAGTTTCATGCGTGTCCCCGATTGTTCACTGACGGAAGCTATCAGTACCACGCATCTTGCCCGTCGGCTTTCTTGCGGTCCATGAAATCCTGCAACGCGTCCTCTGCTGGCAACTCAGGCGTTCAGCCAGACGTTCTGGAGATCCATCTCGAAGGTTTGGTGCACACCGTAGTTCTTCACCTTCTCGTTCATGTGGCTGAACAGCTTCTGCCAAAACGGCTGAATGATGACGCCCGAATCCTGCAGGATCTGCTCGATGTCCTTCATGACCTCGCGGCGCTTCTCGACGTCGATGAGCGAGAGAGCCTGCTTGAGCCTGGCGTCGAAATCAGGGTTCGAGTAGCCGGTTTCGTTCCAGGCCTCGCCGGTGCGATAGCCGAGCGCCAACACCTGGACGCCAAGCGGGCGCATGTACCAGATGGTCATGGAATAAGGATATTTCGTCCAGTCGTTCCAGAAGGTCGAACCCGGCAGCACCGTGCGTTTCACTTTGATCCCGGCATCGCGCAACTGGCCGGCAATCGCGTCGCCGGTGTTCTTTTGCCAATCGTCCTCGACGGTGATCAGTTCGTGCTCGAAGTCGGCCTGCCCGGCCTCCGCCATCAGCTTCTTGGCGCCCACGGCGTCGCGTGTCTTCTTGGGCAGCGCGTAGTATTCCGGATGAATCGGGCTGACGTGGTGATTTTCACCGACGGTGCCTCGCCCGGCATAGCCAAGTTCGAGCACCGCATTGTTGTCGACGGCCATCTGGAGGGCGTTGCGGACCCGCTTGTCATCGTAGGGTTTGTGCGTGATGTTGGTGCGGGCAACGAGCGTGGTCGCTGTCGCGACCTCCGATTTCACCAGCCCCATCTTGTCGAGGATGTCTATGAAGTCGGCAGGCGTCTCGAAGTTGAGATCGATTTCGCCGGAGTCGAATGCGTTTATCGACGCATTGAAATCGGTTCCGTAGTCGATGAATTCGACGCCGTCGAGAAGCGCTTCACCGCCCCACCATTTACCATTTTCGCGACGCTTGACGACCGCTTTCTGGCCGACCGCATACGACACCAGTTCGAACGGCCCGGTGCCAATCGGCTTCTCGATCGGATTGGCGCCGTCGGCGTCGAAGTTGCGATGGACCACCAGCGCCGGATAGTCGGTGAAGTTCGGGATCAGCGAGATGTCCGGTTCGTTCAGCTTCAGCCTCACCGTGTTGTCGTCGACCTTGGTGATCGCTCCTTCCCTGGCCTTGCCGGTCTTTGCATCAATCAGCGCACCAACGCGCGCGGCCATCGAATTGCCGGCGGCAGCCTTCTCGCACCAGCGCGTCAGATTGTAGACCACATCTTCGGCGCTAAAAGCATCGCCGTTGTTCCAGGCGATGCCCTTGCGAACATGCAGCACATATTCGGTGGCGTCGTCGTTGACCTCCCAGCTTTCGAGCAGAACCGGCTCGAATGTGAACTGGCGGGTGTAGCGGACAAGCGGCTCCAGCCAGCAGCGTGAAATGTTCGCAAGTTCCACCCAGTCGTAGGTGCGCGGATCCTTCTGTGCCTTTACCGACATCGAAACGTGCAGCGTGCCGCCTTTCTTCGGCTCTTCAGCCAAGGCCCGTTCTGGCACGGCAAGACCGATCATGCCGTAGGCAAGGGCCGTCGATGCTCCGAAGGCGCTTGCCAGCGCCAGAAACTCGCGTCGGTCGACACGACCTGCACGAGCCTCGCTGGCCATCGCTTCGATGGCGCTCGGTACGCGATCGCCGTTGCTTCTGAAGAGTGTCATTTTTTCCTCCGTTATGGTTCCCATCGGGTCTTCGCCCGTTATCAACTAACGCTGTCCGGCAGTTTCTCCTCGCGCCGCGCAATCAAATCTTTGAGGCCATCGGCGATGCCCTCATCGAGCTTCGGCTCCTCGTAATCGGCGAGCATGTTGCGCGCTTTCTCGCGGCCGCGGGTGTCGTGGTCCTTTGCTCCTTCTGCCTTCCACTGTTCGAACGAATTGAAGTCCATGATGCTCGGTATGAAGAAGGCGGACTCGAAATGTTCGAGCGTGTGCTGGGTGCCGAGGAAATGGCCCTGCGGTCCGACCTCGCGGATAGCCGCCATAGCCTCCTTGAAATCGTCGAATGGCAGCCCGCCAGCATATTTGTACCAGCCGACAAGCTGCTCGCAGTCGGTGGCAAATTTCGAATAGCCGCAGGTCAGGCCGGCCTCGAGCCAACCGGCGGAGTGCCAGATGTAGTTGGCGCCGGCAAGGATGGCGGCATGCATCAGCATGTTCGCCTCGTAGCCCGCCTGGGCGTCGTTCAGCTTCGAGCCGACATGGAAACCGGACGTGCGCCACGGCAGCCGATACTTCCGCGCCAGCGCGCCCATGAGATACATCATCTGGGCCGCCTCCGGCGTGCCGCCCATGGGAGCGCCGGTCTTCATGTCGACCGTCACCATGAACTGTCCGTAGATCTGCGGCGAACCCGGACGCAACAGCTGTGTGAACGCGACGCCCGCCAGCGCTTCGGCGTTGACCTGCGCGACCGCACCGACGGCAGAGGCCGAAGTCGAGGCGCCGCAAAGGGCGAAGGGCGCGAGGATCAGCGGCTGGTTGTGGCGCGCATAGACTTTCATCGCGTCCAGCATGGTGGCATCCCAGACCAGCGGCGAATTGCAGTTGGTGATCGCAACCAGCACCGGGTTGTCGCGGACATAGTCCTCGCCGAACACGATGCCCGCCATCGCCATCGTGTCTTCGGCTCGATCCCTGGACGTCACGATACCCATGAACGGCTTGTCGGAGTGCTTCAGCGCCGAATGGATGATGTGGAGGTGACGTTTCGGCACTGGAATTTCCATCGGCTCGCAGATGATCGAGCTCGACGAGTGCAGCGCCGGCGCCATGTAAGCGAGCTTGTGGAAATTGTTGAGGTCGGCGAGTGTGCCGTAGCGCCTGTTGTTGTCGAGGTCGCGCACGTAAGGCGCGCCATACATCGGCACGAAGATGGAGTTGTTGCCACCCACACGTACGGAACGCTGGGGATTCCTCGCATTGAGCGTAAACTCCGACGGGACCTTCGAGATGAGCTCCATCAGCAGGGCGCGGTCTATGCGGACCCTTGTCTCGGAGACATCGGCGCCCGCTGCCTTCCACAGTGCGATCGCCTCGTCGTCGCGGAACTCGCATCCCACCTCTTCGAGGATGCTGAGCGATTCCTGGTGGATCAGCTCCACCGCCTCGTCCGGGACCATCTGATACACCGGAATCTTGCGAACCAGGGTCGGAAATGACGCAACGGGTGCGCCTCGCAGCGCCTTGCGCCCCAGGCGGCCACCCGCGCGACGATTGGTATGTTCGCTCACTTCAACGGCCGGTGCGTTCATGGAGGCTCCATCTTCCTGTCTCGACCAATCTAGCCAGACAAAATGCAGCTGTGACGCTGGAAAATCCTGATCTCTTGTATAAGGTCAGCTTATGCGAAGCTTGCGCCACCTGCTGCCGTCGGCGGGCAGCCTGATCGTTTTCGAGGCCGCCGGGCGGCTGTCGAGCTTTACCGCCGCCGGACGGGAGCTCGGCATGACGCAGGCTGCCGTGTCCTATGCGATCCGCGGGCTCGAAGAACAGCTCGGCGCCAAACTCTTCCAGCGCCGCCACCGGCAAGTCAGCCTTACCGAGGCCGGCGACCGCTTCCATGCCGACGTCTCGCTCGGCCTGTCGCACATTCGCAAGTCGGCGGAGGATCTGCGCCAGATCGCCGTCGGCGCGCATGTGACGCTCGCCGCCTCGACCGCCTTCGCCTCATTCTGGATGATGCCGCGCCTGCAGCAGTTTCGCGACGAATTGCCGGGCATCGACCTGCGCATCCAGACCGCCGACCGCGATCTCGACATCATCGCCGAGGACATCCCGCTCGGCGTCCGCGGCGGCGAGCCCAGGGAATGGCCGGACTATCATTCGCTGCCGCTGGCCGATGAAGTGATATTCCCCGTTGCCGGCGCGAGTTATGTGGCCCGGTTCGGGCTGCCGGAGCGTGTCGCGGACCTTCAATCGCACCGCCTCATCCATCTCGAAGAGCCGTTTCGCGAGGCCGCGAGTTGGGACGAGTGGTTCGCCTCGGCCGGTGTCGACATCGCCGATGCCGGACGTGGCTTGCGCATCAACGACTATGCGCTGGTGATCCAGGCAGTCATGGAAGGGCAAGGCATCGCGCTCGGCTGGGGTCACCTCGCCGAGCGGCTGCTGGCATCAGGGCTGCTGGTGCGCGTCACCGGCCACACGATGACGACCGGCAAGGGCTTTCATGTCATCTGGTCGAGGAACCGCGAGCTCAGCGACAACGCCCGCAAGGTGCGGGACTGGCTGGCAGCGCAGGCTTGAGATCCCAGGGTCACTGGTCACACCGTTACGACGATCTTGCCGAATTGTTCGTTCGCTTCGAGATAACGATGCGCCTCGACGATCTGGTCGAGCGGAAAGGTTCTGGCGATTGCCGGCTTCAGCGAACCCGAGCTTAGTCCGTCAAGGATGAACGCCTTGGCGGCCTGCAGCCGGACCGGATCGCGCACGATCTCATGCATGAGATAACCGCGCAGCGTCAGTGTCTTCGCCAGCACTGCAGGTAGCGGAAAGGGTGTCCGGTCGAGGCTCAAGCCGCCATATTCGATGAGAATGCCACCTGGTGCCATCGCTGCCGTCAGAGGCTCGAAAATCGGACCGCCGACGGCGTCGAACACCACGCGCACGCCGTCCGGGCCGGCGATTTCCTTCAGCCTGGCCTCCAGATCTTCTTCCGCCGAAGCGATGACGTGGGCCGCGCCGAACGCAACCAAAGCCCGCTTCTTGGCGGACGTCCGTGTGACCGCGATCGGGATCGCGCCAACCAGGTTGGCGATCTGGATCGCCGCAAGTCCGACACTGCTCGACGCCGCAGTGATAACGACAAAGTCATCCCGGCCAAGTTGGGCAATGTCGATCAGCGCACCATAGGCCGTGAGATATTGCATCCACGCGGCGGCCGCCTCTTCCCAGCTCAGCGCCGGCGGGTGCTTGACGACGAGCTCGGCGGGGTATGTGGCAATCTCACCATAGGCAGGCCAGCGGACCATCGACAATGGCGGCACGATGCTGACGGCATCGCCCGGCGCAAAACCGCTCACGCCTTCGCCGACCACCTCGACGACACCCGCCGCCTCAAGCCCAAGACCCGAAGGTAAGGGCGCAGTCTGGATGTATCTGCCTGAACGCAGCAGCGCCTCGGCCCGGTTGAGACCCAACGCCCTGACACGGATCTGGACCTCGCCTCGCCCGGGCGCAGGCATGTCGACATTCTCGATGCGCAGAACCTCGGGACCACCAAGCTCATGAAAACGAACGACACGCGCCATCGGTCACAACTCCAAAACATTTGAACTGAATCAGCTATGCCAGCGGCGATCAGGCAGATAAATAGCCGCTTGAGTAGACCAGCAGAAACTGTAGGTTTTGAATATGGATCGCCTTACGAGCATGGCCGTGTTCGTCAAAGCCGTCGATCTGGGCTCGTTCGCGGCCGCGGCGGCCGCGCTCGATCTGTCCGGGCCGATGGTCGGCAAGCATGTCCGGTTTCTTGAGGAGCGCCTGAGCATGCGCCTCATCAGCCGGACCACACGCCGCCAAAGCCTGACGGATTTTGGGCGCGCCTATTACGAACGCTGCCGGCTGGTGCTTGCCGAAGCGGAGGCCGCGGATGCACTCGCCGCCGACCAGCTTGCCGAACCGCGCGGAAAGCTGCGCGTGCTCATGCCGGTGCATTTCGGCCGGCGCTGCGTTGCCCCGATCCTGTTCGGGCTTGCGCAGCAATATCCGGCGCTGGAACTTGACCTGTCGTTCAGCGACACCCTCGCCGACCTCCCCGAGGATGGCTGCGATCTTGCCATCCGAACGGGCGACCTGGAGGACCAGGCCGGGGTTATGGCGCGTCGCATCGCGCGCCAACAGATGGTCGTCTGCGCGTCGCCGTCCTATCTCGACCGGCACGGCCAGCCGCAGGAAATAGATGACCTCGGCAGCCATCACGCGATCATCTACCGCCGTTCCGGGCGCGCCGTTCAGCCGTGGCTGTTTCCGCGCAACGGCCAGCCCGCGATGGAGATCCGGCCCGTCAGCAGATTGCGGCTCGACGATCTCGATGCGATCGCCGATGCCGCGGCCGCCGGCATGGGGCTCGCCTGGCTGCCGTACTGGCTGGTTCGCCAGCGCATCCAGGCGGGCGCGCTTGTCCTGCTATTGCCGGAACAATCCCGGTTTCTCTACGACGTTCATGCCCTTTGGTTGCAGACGCCTCATCTGCCGATGAAAGTCCGCCTTGCCGTCGATGCACTGGCGGCAGCGCTGCCCAAGCTCATGAGTTGAACGCGCGCTCGCGGTAAGCTGCGCGGATTTCCGCAATTCTACCCTCCCGCATCGGCCACGAATCCGGCTATAGTGCTGCCATGCCCATCCGCCAGCTTTCCGAAACGATGATCAACCAGATCGCCGCCGGCGAAGTCATCGAGCGTCCGGCAAGCGTGGTCAAAGAACTGGTCGAGAACGCGCTCGATGCCGGCGCTACCAGAGTCGAGATCGTCACCGCCGGCGGCGGGCTGAACCTGATCCGCGTCAGCGATGACGGCTCGGGCATTCCGGAAAAGGAACTGGCGCTGGCGATCGCGCGCCATTGCACCTCCAAGCTCGCCGACGACATTCACGACATCCGCTCCCTCGGCTTTCGCGGCGAGGCCTTGCCCTCGATCGGCTCGGTGGCGCGGCTGTCGATCCGCTCGCGCACCGCGTCCAGTGAAAACGCCGCCGAGATCGGCATCGACGGCGGTCGCGTCTCCGCCGTCAGGCCGGCCGCCGCCAATCGCGGCACCACGGTCGAGGTGCGCGACCTGTTCTTCGCCACGCCGGCGCGGCTCAAATTCATGAAGGGCGAGCGCGCCGAAAGCTCGGCCATCGGCGACGTGGTCAAGCGCATCGCCATCGCCTTCCCCGCCGTGCGCTTCACCCTGGCCGGCCCGGACCGCTCGACGCTGGAACTGCCGGCGACCGACGACAGCCCGGAAGGCCGGCTGCGCCGGGTGGCACAGGTGATGGGCGCCGACTTTCCGGACAATGCGATCGCCATCGACGCGATGCGGGACGGCGTGCATCTCGCCGGCCATGTCTCGGTCCCCTCCTTCACCCGCGCCAACGCGCTACAGCAATACGCCTATGTCAACGGCCGCCCGGTGCGTGACAAATTGATCGCCGGCGCCATTCGCGGCGCCTTCGCCGACGTGCTGCCGCGCGACCGCCATGCCGTCACTGTGCTGTTTCTGACGCTCGATCCGGCGATCGTCGACGTCAACGTCCACCCGGCCAAGGCAGACGTGCGCTTCCGCGACCCGGGGCTGGTGCGCGGGCTGATCGTCGGCGCCGTCCGTGAAGCACTGGCCCATGCCGGCATCCGCGCCGCCACCACGGGGGCCGCCGGCATGATGGCGGCGTTCCGGCCAGGCGCGGCATCCTATGCGCATGGCGGGCCGGCCAACGGTCACCGCAGTTACGAGGCCGCCTATCGGGCCTCAGGCTTTGCCGGGTTCGATCTTGCCCGCTCGCCACAGCGGCCGCTCGATATGGGCTCTGCAAATGGCCGCCTCGGTGAGGACGAGCAGACGGCCTTCGACGCCGGACCGCTGCACAGCGCCGACGTGCGCGCCGGGATCAATGAAGCGGCAGAGACGCTGCTCGGCACGGCATTGGGCGCGGCGCGCGCACAAGTGCATGAGAACTACATCGTCGCCCAGACCAGGGATTCGCTCGTCATCGTCGACCAGCATGCGGCGCATGAGCGGCTGGTTTATGAGGCCTTGAAGAACGCCCTCCACTCACGCGCGGTGCCGTCGCAGATGTTGCTGCTGCCCGAGATCGTGGATCTGTCGGAGGAAGACGCCGAGCGGCTGGCCATGCACTCCGAGACGCTGGCCCACTTCGGCCTTGGCATCGAGCGTTTCGGTCCCGGTGCCGTCGCTGTGCGCGAGACGCCGTCGATGCTCGGCGAGACCAACGTCCAGCAGCTGGTGCGCGACCTTGCCGACGAGATCGCCGACAATGATACGGTCGACACGCTGAAAGGGCGGCTGGACAAGATAGCCGCGACCATGGCTTGCCACGGCTCGGTGCGCTCCGGCCGCCTGCTCAAGCCCGAAGAGATGAACGCGCTGCTGCGCCAGATGGAGGCGACGCCCGGCTCCGGCACCTGCAATCATGGCCGTCCGACCTATATCGAGCTCAAGCTCGCCGACATCGAGCGGCTGTTCGGGCGGCGGTGATCATTACCTGCGCAACGCCAAGTGAAGCACCCGGTCAGTTCACCAATTTCTGATACTTCTTGGTTTTGCGAGAGAAAACATAGTCCATCGTGTAACCGGCGCCACCGCCGCGAAAGTTTACCGATATAATCTCGACGGTTTTTTCCGTCTGTTTTTGAACGTTCATGTAGATTGGCGTCATCAGCATGCCCGCGTCGCAATCTTCGTCATCGAAAGCGATCTCTTGAACGACTTTCTTGCTGCGCTTGCTGATGACTAGCAACTTTTCCATGCAAATGCCGGCGTCGGTTTTCGCGTAGATTCCCGCAAATCTATCGGTGGCGGTCTGCGCCCAGAACGGGATCTCAACGGTTCCGTCAATCTTCCCGTCGCCGGTATCGTCCAGGCCCGCAACTTTCTTGAGCGTAACGGGATGTTTGTCCGCACCCTTGCTCCAGGCCCCCGTTGCACCGCTTTCACCAATGTCGAAAGAAAATGGGCATCCAGTGGTGTCGACGGGCGTTTTCGATCCCATGACCAGCACCCGGTCGAATTCCTTGTCGTCCGCAATCTCGCAAAGGGATACGCTGGTGCCGTTGATCTTGCCGTACACTGCTATCGGGCTTTGCTTCGCGTCGTAGAAATAGCTCCCCTCGACCGTAATCCCGCTGCCGAAACTGTCATTCCTCTGCAGCGACAGATGGACTGGGTTAGGCCCAATGAAACCTTCGTAGTTTTCGACCTGGTACCAACCCGCGGCGGCTTTTTGGCTGAGCAGCAGCAAGAAAAACACTGCGGAGATGAACTGCATTCCCATGTCGACCCCTCGATGCGCTTCGCCAATGCAAATCAATGTAGACACCCGCCTGGCTCATGTCTGCATCGCAATGGCCGTCAGCAGCGGCTCCTAGCTTGAGTCGGGAAAAGCCTTCAATTATCTGATTCATCTCTTCAAATTCACCACGATGACGCCGCCTAGCGCCAGCGCGCCGCCGATGATGCCGAGCAGCGTCGGCACCTCGCCCAGCCAGAAGAAGCCGATCAGCGTCGCGACCGGCGAGACCAGGTAGAGGAAATTCGAGGCGCGCGCGGCGGGCAGGCGCGACAGGGCGGTGGCCCAGGCGGCATAGGCGATGAGGCTGGGCACGATGCCAAGAAAGATGACCGCGCCGAGCCCGGCGGTGTCGGCGACCGCCGCTTGCGCCAGACCACTCGGCAGGAAGGGCGACAGGCAGAGCGCGCCAAGCACCATGTTCGAGGCCGAGATGGTCAGCGGGTGGTGGCGGCCAAACAGCGGCTTCTGGACGATGGTGTTGACGGCCGAGCACAATGCCGAGCCGAGGACAAGCAGCGCACCACTGTTGAAATGCAGCCCTTGCCCCTCGCCCATGGCGATGATGCCGATACCGGCGAAGGACAGGAATGTGCCGGCCCAGGCCAGGCCCGAGAAGCGTTCGCCGAGCAGCGCCATGGCCATGATGGCGGTGAAGATCGGGCTGACATTGATGATGAAGCCGGCCGCACCGGCCGAAACGGTCAGTTCGCCGAAATTGAGCATCACCGTGTACAGCGCGACGAAGACGGCACCACCGAAGACAAAGCGCCAGAGTTCATCGAGCCTGGGCAGTGCCGGCCGCTTGACAGCGAGGAAGATCGCCGCCGGAACAGCGGCGATGGCAAAGCGCAGCGCGCCAAGTTCCAGCGGCCCGAAAGCGGCAAGGCCGGCGCGGATCGCCGGAAAGGCGGAGGCCCAGCCGACCACCGTCAGCGCCACCGCGATGGCAGCCGTGGCATCCATGCGCTGTGTCGTATTCAACGTGCCGGTGTAAGCGCTCATCTGAGTGTCCTCGCGATCCAATGCCATGAAGTAGAGAAACGCTATTGCGGGTCGGTTGACAAACGAACAAATCGAGGATCACCTGTGACTATGGATCACAGCTTAGACCCGATGCTGCCGCTCGAAACGCTGCGCGCCTTCGACGCCGCGGCTCGGACCGGCAGCTTTTCGGCTGCGGCCGAGAAGCTCAATATCACCCATGGCGCCGTCAGCCGGCAGATCGCCAAGCTCGAGGGTTGGCTCGGGCTGAAAGTCTTTGATCGCGGCGCGCGCGGCGTCTCGCTGACCGTCGAGGGCAACCGCCTGCATCTGCGCACCACCGAAGCCTTCGCCCTGATCGCCAGCAATTCGGATCGCTGGGTTGAGCCGCGCGGCACGGCGGTGGTTCGGCTGACCTCGATCCCCTCGGTCAGCGGGCTGTGGCTGATGCCGCGCATGGCGGCGCTGGAGAACCACCCGTCCAAGCTACGGATCATGCTCGACGTCGACATCCGCCAGGGCGATCTTGCCGACGAAGGCATCGACCTCTCGATCCGCTGCGGGCGCGGCCGCATTCCGGGCCGGGTCTCGGTGCAGCTTTTCGAAGAATATGTGTTCCCGGTCGCCTCGCCGGAATTGGCCAGGGAGATCGGCCGCGGAGATCCTGCCCGGCTGCTCGAATTTCCGGTGATCAACGATTCCGACGCTTCGGCCTGGCGCGCCTGGTTTGCGGCGCAGGAGATGGACTATCGGCCGCGGCCGCACGACCGCCGTTTCGAGGACTACAACCTCGTGGTCGACGCCGCCGCGCACGGGCTCGGCATTGCGCTGGCACGTCCGCCGTTGACGGTGGACCAATTGAAGTCGGGCCGCATCGTCGCCGTCGACGAACGCAGCGTTCTCAGCCCGATATCCTACTGGCTCGACCGGCCGCTGGGGCGGCCGCGCGCAGCCGCCGCCGAACTCGCCCGGCGCATCGCCGTCCAGGCAGGGCTGCCAGCGGAGAAGATCGAGCAGTTTATCACGGCCGAGGAATGAGATGCCTAAGACGCGTCGCATTCGACCGGCCTCATGCGACGTCCTTCAGGTTCTTGTGTTTATGCATGTCGCGCAAAACCGCCGCACACTTTTGCGCGACATGCATTGGCATTCGCTTTGCCGGCTTGTTCGAGCAAGTGTCACCAGAAACAGAACCAGGCAAGGCCAACCAAGCTTGACCTCGCCGCAATTTGTGGCGATGACATCGGCATGAATTTCGGCACCACCCCATGATGAACCGTTTCGAAGGTCCCGGCGGCAAGGAAGCCCGCATCCGCTATCTCGATGGCGACTTCCAGGTGACCAGCCCCGGCGCCTTCGTGCGCTGCGCGGTGACCGGCGAGAGCATCCCGCTCGACGAGCTCAAATACTGGAGTGTCGCCAGGCAGGAACCCTATGTGAATGCCGCCGCCTCGCTGCGCCGCGAGATCGAAGCGCATCCGGAACTGCGCCGCCGACGCTAGTCCAGCGCAAATGGAGAGTCGCCCCGTTGCGACCCTGCGCCCTCTGCCGCCGCGTCAGGCCGGCAACACCGAAACCTTAAAGGCTATCTTGAAATAAAAAACCCGCCTCGGGCTCAAGGGCGGGTCACCGGCGAATCATCACCATACTCGGTTTAGTAGCATAGCTGCCGGCACAAAGCAAGAACAAAATACGCTCGACCGGCGGAAAGCTGCAAATTCCAGTCCTACATCGCCTCGGTGCTCAAGCTGCTGGTCAGCCCCTGAGCCTGCGCTGCCGCCAGGCATCCAGCGTCTCGTCGATGATGCGCTGCGGCACGTGGTCAAGCTCGAACACAGTGTCGATCTTCAGCACATCGACCCCGTCGAGGAATTCCGGCGGTGCTGCGCCGTGACGCAGGCGGGCAGCGTCCTTGGCGGTGGTAATGAGGCCAAGTCCGGCTTTACGTGCCGTCGCCGCCAATTCGGCAAGCTCGTCCGCACTGTAGAAATGATGGTCTGGAAATGGTCGGGTCAGCGCAAGCTCGCCCCCGGCCTCGCTTACGGTGTCGAAAAACCTGTCGGGATGACCGATGCCGGCGAACGCCAGGAACCGCCTGCCGGCCAGCGTCACCTTGCTGCTCGGCACGGTATGCGCCTCGAAGATCGGCCTGCCGGCGCGCGCTGCCTGGCGCACGACCGTATCGGCTGCGGTGCCCTCGCCCATTTTCAGCAAGGCGCTGGTGAAGACCAATTGGTCGACGATGTTTGCCCGCAGCGGCCCGCCAGGGATGACGCGGCCATTGCCGATGCCATGGCGCGCGTCGACGACGACCAGCGCATAGTCGATGTGGATGCGCGCGCTCTGAAAACCGTCATCCATGATCAGGAAATCGCAGCCGAGCTTCTCCAGCAGAAGCCTGGCGCCAGCGGCCCGGTTCGGCGTCACCGCGACCGGCGCGCGTTCGGCCAGAAGCAGCGGCTCATCGCCGACATGCTTGGCGGCGTCGTGGTGTGGATCGACGATATGCGGCTGCGCGAAGGAGCCGCCATGGCCGCGCGACAGGAAACCCGGATTGAGCTGCATGCGCCGGGCCTGCTCGGCCAATGCGATCGCCACCGGCGTCTTGCCGGTGCCGCCGACGGTGAAGTTGCCGACGCAGAGCACCGGCGCCTCTACCTTTTCGCGCGGCGCATGCCGCATGCGGCGACCGGCGACAAGCGCATAGATGGCGGAGAGCGGCGACAGCGCCGTGACCCGCCAGTCGGGCTTTTCCCACCAGAAGGGCGGCGCTTCCGAGGTCACGTCAGCGCCCGTTCGCGCCCTTCAGGCGCGACTTGACGACCAGCGGCTGGATATAGGGCTCGAGCGACCTGAGCGTATGTGCCAGCGCACCGCGCATCTCGTCGACCGTCGCCGCACCCGCCGCCATCATCTCATGGCGGGCAGCCTCGTTGGTCAAAAGGAAATTGACGGCGCCGGCCAGCATATCGCGGTCGCGCACCAGCTTGGCGCCGCCGCTGTCGAGCAGGCGCTGATAGGCCTCGCGAAAATTCTGGACGTTGCGGCCGGCAAGCACCGCCGTCTCCAGCATGGCCGGTTCCAGCGGGTTCTGGCCGCCCTCGGAAGTCAGCGAACGGCCGACAAAGGCGATTTCCGTCAGTCTCAGATAAAGCCCCATCTCGCCGATCGTGTCGCCGAGCAGAATATCGGTGTCGGCAGTGATCCTGTCGCCCTTGCTGCGCTGCGCCAGCTTCAGGCCCATGCCGGAAATCTGGGCGGCCAGCTGCCCGGCGCGATCGGGATGGCGCGGCACGATGATCGTCAAAAGCCCGTGGTGGCGCTTGTGCAGCATGGCGTGAACTTCGGCGGCGACCGCCTCTTCGCCATCATGGGTCGAGATCGCCGCCCAGGTCGGGCGACCACCGATCTGGCGTTTCAGCGCCGCCAGTGCCCGCTCGTCGGCCGGCGGCGGCGCGGTGTCGACCTTGAGATTGCCGGACACGGTGACCGGCCGGGCGCCGAGCGAAAGGAAGCGCTCGCCATCGAGATCCGATTGGGCAACGACATGGGCGAGATTTTCGAATAATGCTTCGGCAATGTTGGCGCGCTTCTTCCAGGATTTGAAAGAGCGGTCGGACAGCCTGCCATTGACCAGAACCTGCGGCACGCGGCGGGCGCCGAGTTCCAGGATGGTCATCGGCCAGATCTCCGATTCGGCGATGATCGCCAGGTCGGGCTGCCAATGGTCGAGGAAGCGGCTGACCGCCGGCTTGAGGTCGAGCGGCACATATTGGTGGATGATGCGGTCGCCCAGCCGTTCTTCGGCGACCTGCGCCGAGGTGACCGTGCCTGTGGTCAGCACGATGTTGACGCCGTAATCGAGAATGCTCTCGACCAGCGGCACGACGGCGATGGTCTCGCCGACGCTGGCTGCATGGATCCAGATCACGGGGCCTTCGGGGCGCTCGCGTCCGGCGACGCCGTAGCGTTCACGCCGGCGAATGCGGTCCTCCTTGCCTCTGGAAGTGCGCCAGGCGACGTAAGGTCCGACCAGCGGGTAAGCGGCGGCCCCGGCGAAACGGTATGCCGTCAGGAAGGCGCGCGCCCAGCGCATACTCATTTCGAACCGTCCACAAGGCGATAGGCCTCGGCGGTCGCGGCATTGAGCGAGGCCGTGACCTCCTGGCGCTTGCGTTCCATTTCCGCGGCGTCGGCGTTGGCCGGCACGAAGACGGGCGTGCCGACGACGATCGAGGAGCGGCCGAAGGGCAGGTTGATAGTCGTCTTGTCCCAGCTGCCCTCGATCACCTTGCGGCGGCTGGTGGCTATGGCCGCAGGCAGGATCGGCCGGCCGGACAGCCGCGCCAGGAGGACGACACCCAGCCCCGCATCGCGCGGCGTGCCGTGGGGAATATCAGCAATCATGGCGACATTCTTGCCGGTGGCGAGCGACTTTTTGAGGGCGATGAGCGCCTTGGCGCCGCCCTTGTCGAGATGCCTTGCGCTTTCGCGCCCGCCAGAGCCGCGCACCGCCTCGATGCCGAATTTCTCGACCATCAGCGCGTTGAGCTCGGCATCGGCGCTGCGCGACACCATGGCAACCAGCGGCCGTCCCTTGGGATAATAGGCCGGGGTCAGCAAATGCTGGCCGTGCCAAAGCGCGATAATGCCAGGCTCGAGCTGCGCATAGGCGCCGCCGGAAAACTTCGCCGATCCGTCGACCATGCGGTTGGTCAAGCGGACAAGGCGGACGAAATACGCAAACAGCGCGGCAAGCGCATTCTTGACGAATCGCGACTGCGCCAGCGGTTCGCGGATCTTGCGCCAGAACGTCTTCGGCTTGCGACGTCTAACCGCCGACCGCGGGGCTGAACGCTTGACCGCTTCATGGTTCATCGATGTCAACCGGCAGCCTTGTTTTCGGGGTCGAGCAGGCGGTGCAGGTGAACGACGAAATAGCGCATATGGGCATTGTCGACGCTGGCTTGCGCCTTGGCCTTCCAGACGGCGTGCGCCGATTGGTAGTCCGGATAAATGCCGACGATGTCGAGCGCGTCGAGATCGCGGAATTCTGTGCCGCCCAGCTTCTTGAGTTCGCCGCCGAACACCAGGTGCAAAAGCTGTTTCTTTCCGTCTTCAGCGGCCATGTCGATCCTTCACATATCGTGAGTTTGGGACAGGTCTAGACCAAAGCCGCCGACTTTGGAACTATTGATAGCGGTCAATTGTCCAGCCCGGCGATGACGCCGGCGAGCACGGCGAGGAGTTCGCCGCTGCCGGCGGCGAGCGGTCCGTGACGGATCACTTCGCCGGCATAGAGCGGCGCGCGGCCGTGCCGATCGAGCACGGCGCCGCCTGCCTCGCGCAGGATGAGATCGGCCGCGGCGATGTCCCAATCATGCGCATTGGCCTTGACGAAGGTGGCATCGAGCTGGCCGCCGGCGATCATCACCAGCCGGTAGGCGAGCGACGGAATATAGGGCACCCGCTTCAGCCGTTTGTGCCATTTCGCCGGCAGCAGGTCGATCATCGGCTTCGGTCCGGCGATTTCGGCCGTTTCCGACAGCGGACGCACGCTGATGCGCTTGCCATTCAGGAACGCGCCCTCGCCGGGCAGCGCCCAATAGATTTCGCCCTTCGCCGGACAGTCGAGCACGCCGGCAAGCGTGCGGCCGTTCTCGACCACCGCTACGCTGACGCACCATGTGGGCAAGCCCTCGAGGAAGCCGCGCGTGCCGTCGATCGGATCGACGACGAAGGTGCGGTGCGCGATAAGCCTTACCGGGTCGTCGACGGTTTCCTCCGACAGCCAGCCGTAGTCCGGCCGGGCCGCCAGCAAGGTTTCGCGCAGATATTTGTCGGCGGCGTGATCGGCTTCGCTGACCGGCGAGGTGCCGCCCTTCATCCACACCTGCGGATTGTTGTTGAAGTACTGCATGGCGATGAGCCCTGCCTCGCGGGCAGCGTCGAGCAGCAGCTGCAGGTCTTCAGTAGCGCCGGCCGAGACGGCCGGATCAAGCTCCGGCAAGGGTCATTCCTTCGATCAAAAGCGTGGGCGCGGCAGTGCCGAAATTGCGGTCGAGATCGCTCGCCGGAACCATGTTGAGGAACATGGTTTTCAAATTGGAGGCGATGGTCACCTCGGCGACGGGATAGGCCAGCTCGCCGTTATCGATCCAGAAGCCGGAAGCGCCGCGGCTATATTCGCCCGTCACCATGTCGACGCCCTGGCCGAACACTTCGGTGACGTAGAAGCCGGTCTTGAGCGACTTGATCAGCTCTTCCGGCGTCCGTTCGCCAGGCTCGATTGCAAGATTGGTCGATGACGGCGAGACCGACGAGCCGTTGCGCGAGCCGCGCCCATTTGTGACGAGGCCGAGTTCCCGAGCCGCGGAAGTCGACAGGAACCAGTGGTTGAGCACGCCCTTGTCGACCATGAACAGTTTTTCGCCCTCGACGCCTTCGCCGTCGAACGGGCGCGAGGCCTGGCCGCGGCGCCGGAGCGGCTCGTCGGTGACGGTAATTGCGGCCGAAGCCACCTTCTTGCCCATCATGTCGCGTAGAAAGCTGGTCTTGCGCGCCACCGCGGCGCCATTGATGGCACCGGCGAGATGGCCGGCAATGCCGCGCGCCACGCGCGGATCGAACACCACGTCGACCGGCCCGGTCGCAGCCTTGCGCGCGCCAATACGGCGTACGGCGCGCTCGCCGGCCTTGCGGCCGATGTCTTCCGGCGCGTCGAGATCGGAAAAATGCTGGCGCGAGGAGAATTCGTAATCGCGCTCCATGCCGGTGCCCTCGCCGGCGATCACGCTGGTCGAGCGCGAAAAGCGCGACGCGACATAATGGCCGACAAACCCATGCGAAGTGGCGAGCACAAGGCCGCCCAGCCCGGCACTGGCGCTACTGCCGGCCGAATTGGTGACGCCCTTGACGGCAAGCGCCGCCGCCTCGGCGGCAAGGGCTGCTTCCTTCAACTGGTCGGCCGATACCTGAGTGGCGTCGAACAGATCGAGGTCGCGCGGCGTCTTGACCAGCAAGGCCGGATCGGCGAGACCCTGATAGGGATCTTCGGGCGACACATTGGCCATGGCGACGGCACGCTCGGCCAGCATATTGGGGTCGGATGCCGCCGTTGCCGAAACGCTCGCTACCCGCTTGCCGACGAAGACACGCAGCGAGACGTCTTCGCTCTCGGACGCCTCTGTGCCTTCGACCTTGCCGAGCCGCACCGACACGCTGGTCGAACGGCCGCGCACCGCAACCGCATCGGCGGCATCGGCGCCGGCCCGTTTAGCAGCCTCGACCAGGGCTGCGACGCGATCGGTCAGTTTCGCTGCGTCGAGCGTATCGGTCATGCGCATGATCCTGTTATTTCCGGCCGGCTGAAGGGCAGCCGTTGCTGCACCATCTATTGTCCCGGCGCGGCTTCTGCAATGGGAGAAGCGGACAATCAGGGGGCATCCAGCCCAGGTCGGCGCGACTCCTGATCGCAACCCGACGGCGAAATGTTCGATCGATCAGGCGCGGAAGCGATCAGCCGAAAACGCCGCGAGACGCGCTGGATCGCCGCGACCAATGATCAGCTCGGCGACCAGGCGCGCGGTGATCGGCGCGAGTGTCAGGCCGAGATGACCATGACCGAAGGCATGGATCACCCTGGAGCTGCCGCGCGACGGACCGATGACCGGCCGGGAATCGGTGACATTCATCGAGTCCGGGAAGTACAGACCGCTGGCCCCGGTCGCGGGCAGGCCGGGCTCCAGCGCGGCCACCGCTTCCGGCATCAGAACCTCTTGATGGACGCCAAACCCGGCGCGCAGCGCCCTGCCCCCAGCGGCCTTGGCGAAATCGCTCTCGCGACGATACAAGTAGAGACAGCCGTTGGAGCGCGGCAAGTCTGCCAGGTCAGCGTCCGCCACCACCTCCTCCCAGGCCGTCAGGGCCTCGGCCAGCAGACCGGCGAGCGCCAGCGCATTGGCGCGGGTGGCCGCCGGAAGCGATTGGCGCACGAATTGGAGGCATTGAAAGAGTGCCGCCGGAGCAGGCGATCTTCCTGCAGGTGTTCATGCCCACATTCTTCGTCGCCGCGGCGGAGACGCTGGCCACGCTGATACTGGGCTTCCCCCTCGCCTGCCTCATCGCCTCCGTGCCCAAGGGCCTCGCATGGTGATCCTGTTTCTCCTCCTGATCCTCGTTCCGGTTCCCTTGTCGTTCAACAGCGGCGCCTTCTTCATCTTTCCGCTGGAGGGGATTTCGACGCGCTGGTACGCGGTCGTGCTCGGCACCCAACGCTGGCAATCGGCGATCGGGAACAGCCTGATCGTTGCGTTCGGGACGACGCTGATCGCGACGACACTCGGCACGTTTGCAGCGATTGCGCTTTCCGACGAAAAGTTTCCCGGCCGCCGCATCGTCATGCCGCTGCTGCTGTCGCCGCTGATCGTGCCGGTGGTGATCACCGCCGTTGGCTCATAGCGTGTGCGGCAGTCAGCCTGTAGAGTTGGGATCGGCTGGATCCACCCACGGGCGGCCCAATCGTGTCACCATCGCCGCGTACCCGACGGCACCTGCCGCCCAAAGAAAGATGCCAAGCTCTTTGACGGCGTCTTCGGCGATGTCGACCGCCGAATCCGGGGTTGGAAACAGCTCTCCCAGCTGGTCGATGGCTGCTGACATCGCGAGTAGGAAGCCTGCGGCCACAAATACGATCGTGCCCTCGAATGTCTTCCGTCGCAGCCGAAAGAACCAGAACAACCCGGCGACGGCATAGGCAATCATGGGAACAATCTCTGGTATCGCAACAACGGGCAGCACGTCCTCATGGATCAACAACAGGTCATCGAGGCCCAAGACCAGGGTAAGGCCGCCGAGAAACGTGCAATCCCATCGGCGCGTGAGCCGACCAGCAAACAGGGTCGCAGCGCCGGTGCCGATCCATAGTGAGGCACCTAGAGACGAAATCCACCCCGTATAGAAGCCGACGTCGGCGGCTGCAGATGGATCTCGATAGAAGATCGTAGCGTCCAGACCAAGAATTTGCGCGACGAACAGCGCGGCCAAGAGCATCACAACGTTAATCGCTGCGGCCGCAAGTATGACCAAGCGCCAGGACATGGTCCATTCGCCGCCATGCTTTGCGTCCAGCGCGTTCTTGTCTGGCATTGTGCCCAGGCCCATTCTGAGTACGATCGCCGCTAGCTCCGCTGCGCCGCGAACTCCGCCAGCACTATGCCGGCCCACCATGATCGCGGCAACACACGGAACGGTTGCAGCGCTTCGCCCATGACCGGTCGTCGTGGTGCAGTTCCTGGCCAGTGCCAACGGCCGCGCGAAAAGCTCTCCCGGCAATCACCGCCGCCGGCACCCTGATGATGGGTCTGTCGATGTTCGTCGTTGCTAATCTTCTGGCCGAAGGAGCCTGCGGCGGCCTGGTCTGACATGTAATTGATCCAAATCTGACGCGTCGGTCAGCCCAACCTATCGTCAGGGACCAGCCACCGGCGTCCAGATCACGTCGTCGACCCTGAGCGCGCCGGTGGCGAGCATTACCAGCCGGTCGAAGCCGAGCGCGGCGCCGCTCGCCTGCGGCATGATGGCGAGCGCGGCGAGGAAATCCTCGTCGATCGGGTAGCGTTCGCCATAGACGCGCTGCTTCTCGTCCATCTCGGCGGCAAAGCGCCGGCGCTGCTCGGCCGGATCGGTCAATTCGCCAAAGGCGTTGGCGAGCTCGACGCCGCAGCAATAGAGCTCGAAGCGCTCGGCGGTGCGTGGATCGTCGGCGCTCGGCCGGGCCAATGCCGCCTCCGAGATCGGGTAGCCGTAGAGGATTGTGGCACACCCCTGCCCCAGCGCCGGTTCGATTTTTTCGACCATCACCCGGCTGAACAGGTCGGCCCAATTGTCGTCGGGCGCGGTCCGCAATTCGGCCTGGACCAGGGCGGCATGCAAGCCCTCGCGGTCGGTGCTGCCGTCCGCTGCTACCGTCGCCAGCAGATCGATGCCGGCATGGCGCATGAAGGCTTCGGCGACGCTCAACCGTTCCGGCTCGGCGAACGGATCGGCCTCACGGCCGCGGAAGCTAAAACGCTTCGCTCCAGCCCGTTCGGCCGCCAGCGCGACGAGCTCGGCGCAATCGCGCATCAGGCTCTCATAGGTCTCGCCGACGCGGTACCATTCGAGCATGGTGAACTCAGGATGGTGCAAGGGGCCGCGCTCGCGGTTGCGCCACACAGCCCCGAGGCTGAAGATGCGCTCTTCGCCGGCGGCAAGCAGCTTCTTGCAGGCGAATTCCGGCGAGGTATGGAGATAGAGCGGCTGGCGCTGCCCGTCCGGCCCGATCGCCTCGGTGGCAAAGGCCGACAGGTGCGCTTCATTGCCGGGCGAGACCTGCAGGGCCGATGTCTCCACCTCGACGAAGTCGCGGCGGGCGAACCAGTCGCGCATGCCGGTGGCAATGGCGTTGCGCAGAATCAGCCGCGGCCGGCGGTCGGCGTGGACATGCGGCGTCCACCACGGCGAAGCGGCGGTCATCGGCTTCAGGGGAATTGCACAGAGGGCTGGCGATTGCGGCCAAGATGGGCTAGGCCGCACGCAACGGCCTCCCCAGCCGATTTGCGCCAACAAATTTTGTCAGGATGGAAACCCGTGAAGGTCATCGCCAGCTCCTTACGCAAAGGCAACGTCGTCGAAAAGGACGGCAAGCTTTATGTGATCCTCTTTGCCGAAAACATTCATCCTGGCAAGGGTACGCCGGTCACCCAGCTCGACATGCGGCGCATCTCCGACGGGGTAAAGGTTTCCGAGCGTTATCGCACCACAGAGCAGGTCGAGCGCGCCTATGTCGAGGAGCGCGAGCACACGTTCCTCTATCGCGACGGCGAAGGCTTTCACTTCATGAACCCGGAGACCTATGATCAGGTCGCGGTGCCGGAAAGCGTGGTCGGCGACATGGCGCCTTATCTGGTGGAAGGGATGCCGGTGCAGATCTCGCAATACAACAACATCGCCATCTCGCTGGTGCTGCCGCAGCGCGCCACTTTCGAGGTGGTCGAGACCGAGCCGGTGACCAAGGGCCAGACGGCATCCTCGTCCTACAAGCCGGCAACGCTGTCCAACGGCGTGCGCACCCTGGTGCCACCACACATCAGCGCCGGCACCCGCGTGGTGGTGATGACGGCCGATGGCGCCTATGTCGAGCGCGCGAAGGATTGAGGCGCGAAGCTCGCCGAAAGCGTCGAGGCGGCCGGTCATCGTCTACCGCTTTGTGCCAGGGGCTTTCGAGTATTGGGACGCTGCACGCAGACCGAAGCGTCAACGCCCTGCCAGTTCTTTCCTATTGCACGACGCCAGCGGGCAATCTCTGAGCCTCGAGCAACGCCGACCGTCCCTTTCGCCAGGTGCCAGGTGGAATGCCGACGAACTTTTTGAAGGCGCGATTGAAGGCGGCTTCCGACTCGTAGCCGACCTCGGCACCCGCCTGCGCGATGCTCATTCCGGGCCGTTCGAGCAGACGTCCCGCCAGCTGCAGACGCCAGCGAGCAAGATAGTGCATCGGCGAGACCTCGACATAGTGGGTAAAGCGGCTCGCAAACGCTGTGCGTGAGAGCCCCACTTCGCGGGCGAGCCGGTCCAATGTCCATTCATCCCTTGGGCGAGCGTGGATGAGCCGGAGCGCCTCGCCGACGTGTGGATCCCGTAGGCCTGACAGCCAGCCGCGCGAATCGTCGGGGAGGGTCTCGAGATGGCGGCGGATGATCTCGACAAACATCAGCTCGCTCAGCTTGGCAAGAATCGTTTCACAGCCCGCCCGCCCACTGCCACCTTCTGCCAGCGCCAGCCGAAAAAGGTCGATAACCCAGCTGCTTCCATCGGCGGGCTTGCGGGCACACAGGATGGCCGGCAATGCGGCGAGGAGAGGATTGAAGGGACGCGCATCGCAGCCAAGATACCCGCAAATGAACCGGGTCCGCTCGTCTCCCCCGCCCCCATGGATCACCGCGAACGGCAGGCTCTCGTCTATCGGCCGATAATACATCGCCATATTGGGCTCGCCCCGCGCCCCCGGCGAGGAGCTCAACACATTCGGAACACCACCGGGGAAGACAACGACATCACCGGCGTTCACGAGCACCGGGGGGACGGAATCGTCTGCCAGCGCGGCCCAGCACGACCCCGACATCACGGCATGAAAGGAAATGATGTGCTCTGCCTCCGGCATGACGGCGGCGGCAATGTCGGCCGTGCCCGGCGACTCGCCAACCCAGGGAGAACTGGCGTCGACGTCGAAATAGATCGCACCCGTGAGGCGAACAGCTCGGAGCACATCGGAAAGGACATCCATGCACTACACCTCCGGGAACGATCGGCTACTCCCTTTGACAATGAGTTTTTCGGTCAGGCATCGAACTATCCGGCAATACAGCCGCCCGAGCAACCATCCATCCGGTCTAATCCTACTCTGAACGATCGGGCAACAGAAATGGACGATGTGACATTTGCGGGAGCAGCGGACGGGACTAGCGTTTCATCGGCCGGCCGACAGGTCCAATAACAGGGAGGAATGTCATGCACGATGAAGACATCATCAAATTCGCAGCAAGCCTGCGGGGCGAAGTGATCCGCGCCGGCGACGCCGGCTATGACGAAGCCCGCAAGCTCTACAACGGCATGATCGACAAGCGGCCGCTGATCATCGCCCGCTGTGTGGACGTCGCCGACGTGATCACAGCGGTGAATTTCGGCCGCGACAACAATTTGCTGGTTGCGGTACGTGGCGGCGGCCATAACGGACCAGGATTGGGGAGCTGCGACGACGGTCTGGTGATCGACCTGTCGGCGATGAACGGCGTGCGCGTCGATCCGGATGCCCGTACGGCGCGGGTAGGCCCGGGCTGCACTCAGGGCGACGTCGATCACGCCACCCATGCGTTTGGCCTGGCCGTACCGGCGGGGATCATCTCGACCACCGGGGTCGCCGGACTGACGTTGAGCGGCGGCCATGGCTATCTGACGCGCAAATATGGCCTGACCATCGACAATCTGATCGAGGCCGATGTCGTGCTTGCCGATGGAAGCTTCGTCACCGCCAGCAAGGAGCGGAACCCCAACCTGTTCTGGGCGCTTCGCGGCGGCGGCGGCAATTTCGGCATCGTCACCAGCTTTGTGTTCAAGCTCCACCAGGTCAGCATGGTCTTTGCGGGGCCGATCGCATGGGATCAGCGCCACGCCCGCACCATCATGCAGCATTATCGCGAGTTCCTGCCGAACGCGCCCGAGGAACTCGGGATCTTCCTCGGGCTCAAGACCGTCCTCTCGAGCGCACCGTTCCCGGAAGAGTTTTGGGGAAAGCGGATGTGTCTGCTGATGTGCTGCTACAACGGCCCGGAGGAAAAGGGCAGAGAGGCGCTGGCCCCGCTGCTCGATGCGCTGCCCGCGCCCTGGTTCAACTGGATGGGAACGATGCCCTATCCCGCGGTGCAGAGCATGTTCGATGGGCTCTACCCGAAGGGAATGCAGTGGTACTGGCGGGGCGATTTCGTCAAGACGCTGTCCGACGAGGCGATCGACGCCCATCTCGAGCAGGCGGCGAAGACGCCGAGCGAGCTATCGCTCATGCACCTCTACCCGATCGACGGCGCGGTCCATCGCGTCGGCAAAGACGAGACACCCTGGAATTACCGTGATGCAACCTGGTCGATGGTCATCGCCGGGATCGATCCGGACCCACAGAAAGCCGGGCCGGTGACCCGCTGGACCAAGGCCTACTGGGAGGCCGTGCATCCGTTCGATCTGGGTGGCGCCTACCTGAACTTCATGATGGATGACGAGGGCGAAGGAAGGCTCAAGGCGGCTTATGGCGACAATTATGAGCGCCTGGCTACGCTGAAGAAGAAATACGACCCAAACAACCTCTTCCGGGTGAACCAAAACATCCGGCCGGCTGCTTGACGGCGGCGACCGGCCAGGCCGGCAAGTGTCGTACCGGCTGCGGGCCAGCTAAGGCTTGGCCGGTACGATAAGGCGGCCGGTTAGGGCGCTCGCTGGCCTGCCAGCGGGATACTCGGCCGCGCTCGCCGACCGTGTTCCATGAGACATGTCCGGCATGCGTCAAAAGCGGTCGGCCCGCACCCTTAGGGTCACCCGTAGCCCCGCTTCAACCGACAAGTCCGGGAGAGTAGGCCTCACGGTCAACGCGTTATGCCTCAACGACTGCTTCTCGCCAGGCCGATCGCGCCGGCAGCCACCGATAGTTTACGCCTCGATGTGGACGTCCGACCTCACGACGACATCCTCCAAGTGCTTATCGAGAACCGGTACTCCCTCCAGAACTAGATAAATTAGCAGTTTCTTAAGTGCCTTTGGAACTTTGTAGCTTTCGTTCCATTTTCAACCGCATGCGAGAGTCTGTGGTCCACGACCCTGGAATGACGGTGAACAGGTCACCGCCTCGCTACTCGCTGGTCCTGCCCGTATACAATGAAGAACAGGTGCTTCCTCGGCTGATCGAGCGGATCAGTTCGCTTATCGGCCGGCTGGACGGCGAAACGGAGGCCATCTTCGTCGATGACGGAAGCCTCGATGGAAGCGTCGAATACCTCCAAAAGGTGGTTGCCGCCGAGCCGCGCTTTCGGCTGATCGAATTTTCCCGCAATTTCGGTCACCAGGTGGCGATTACCGCCGGTATGGACGCCGCTGCGGGCGATGCCGTCATCGTCATGGATGCAGACCTGCAGGACCCGCCGGAAGTCGTTCTCGACCTGGTGGCAAAGTGGAAGGAAGGCTTCGAGATCGTCTATGCCCGCCGAGTCAAGCGCGAGGGCGAATCCTGGTTCAAGCGCTTTACGGCAAGTCTTTTTTATCGCCTGCTGGAGAAAATGACGTCGGTCGATATTCCGCGCGACGTCGGCGACTTCCGCCTGGTCGGCCGCAAGGCGCTGGAAACCTTCAAGCATATGCCCGAACATGACCGCTTCGTCAGGGGCATGTTCGGCTGGATGGGCTTCAAGCAGACGGCAGTGCCATTTGAGCGCCACGCCCGAACCCTGGGCCAGACCAAATACCCATTCTGGAAGATGATGCACCTTGCGGTTCACGGCATCGTTAGTTTCTCCGAGAAGCCGTTGCGCCTGGCCCTCTGGGGCGGATTGGCCATTTCCGCGCTTGCGGTGGTCTTTGGTGCCTACGCCATCTTTGCCTGGTTTTTTGAAACCGGCATCATTGCCGGCTGGACATCAACCGTGGTGATCGTGTCGCTCCTGTGCGGCATCAACCTTTTCATGACCGGCGTGGTCGGGCTCTATGTCGGCAGCATCCACGCCGAGGTGAAACGCCGCCCGCTGTATGTGATCGATCGGCTCACCGGCTTCGACGAGGCGATGCGTGCCGTCTCTGGTGAGCGCCGCCGATCGTTTCACAAGCCCAGGAGTGGAGTCCCCGCCAATGGGCGAACTCTTCGACAGCTATAATTCCAACTATGGCGAGGCGGTCGAAGGGTCCATCCGGTTTTCCGGACTCAGGCACGACTTCTTCCTTGTCGCCAAGGCGGACCTGCTGCGGCGTCTGCTCGTCGAGCGAAAGCTTGGACAGGGTGGGGCGACCGTAAGGGCGCTGGATATCGGCTGCGGCGTCGGTTCGCTCCACCCCTACCTCGAAGGTGCTTTCGACAGCCTGGATGGCTGCGACGTCTCGCAAGAATCGATCTTGCGTGCCAGCCAAGACAATTCGCGTGTGGCCTACAGGACCTGCAGCACGCAGCGGCTGCCTTATGAGGACGGCACGTTCGATCTGGCTTTCGCCAGCTGCGTCGTCCATCATGTCTCGCCCGCTGTCTGGCTGGATTTCTTCCTGGAACTGCGCCGCGTCGTGCGGCCGGGCGGCGTCGCCTGCATCATCGAGCACAATCCCTACAATCCACTGACGCGTCTTGCGGTGTTTCGGTGTCCGTTCGACCACGAGGCAGTCCTGCTCAACGCCGCCAAAGCAAGGTCCCTTTTTCAGGAAACAGGCTTCAGGGACATCCGCTCCGAGCATTTTCTGCTGCTACCCTCGGCAACGCCCTTGGCCAAAAAGGTCGAGCGCCTGGTTTCCGCCCTGCCGCTTGGAGCGCAGTATGCGTGCAGTGCGCATGTCTGAGCGCCGTTCGACCGGCGACGCTGGGCTGAGGCTGCTGGCGCGCTTCGGGTCGGTCGGCATTGCTGCAACGATCCTATATGCAGTGATGGCCACCGCTTTGGTCAAATGGCAACGGTTCGGCCTCTCGCCGGTCGGTGCCTCGCTCGCGGCTTATACCGCTGCCGCCCTGTTTTCTTATCTCGCGCATAAGTTCGTGACCTTCGCGTCGAGCGGATCGCATCGATCGGAGGCTCCGCGTTTTCTGTTGTTGACGGCGACAGGCTTCGCCGTTGCCTACGCGGCGCCGGCACTTTTGACCGCGAAATTCGGCCTTCCACCGATCATCGCCATCCTGGTTACATGCTTGCTTGTTCCGGCGGTCAATCTTCTCATACTCGACCGCTGGGTTTTTGCCCAGCGAAGACGCGGCCAGCAGCGTGATCGCCTGCCCTAATCCGCCTCAATGGGATCGAGCCGGAGCGACAACAATTTGATGGAGCGCTTGTAGATGTTGCTGGCGGCCGGACTTGGTGGAATGCCGTCGAGGTAGTCGAAAGCGATGTCGAGTGTTTTAGCCTCGGCGAGAGCCGCCGGTGGGATAACGAACGAGACCGTTCGTGGCTCTTTGCCGGACAGCGTGACCGCATGCGCCCGAACGCGGTTCACCGAGATCACGACCCTTTGCGTGACCTGTGGCGGGCGAATGACGGCGGCCATTTGCAGCGTAGCCGTCAGGCCGTCGCGGAGCGGCGGTATCTTCAGGCGAAGCCGCGAGGTCTCGCCCAGAGAATGGGTGCCGTCGGCAACAGGTCCCGACCAGCCGCAGACCCTCATGCCGGCTGCCTTTTTGGCTCCGTCGGACCGGAACGACACCGTCTCGCCAAGTGTGTAGCTACCGACCGCATCGCGATTGAGGCAGGTCGTCGTCCGGTCGACGTAATAGGCGCGATAGTCGGCATTGACGTTTGGATTGAGAGCAAGCGCAAGGATGATGATTTCCGCCCCGGCCAGAACCGCCGCCAGCGTGTAGCCGCCAAACGAGGCCGCGCGCCGATGCGGGCCCGGAGTGCTAGACCAGGGCAAGATAACCCCCGATCCACGCCGCGGTCATGAAATAGCAGGCGCTGAGGAAGAGGCCCAGAGCCGCAAGACAAGTCAGCTTCGACGCCGACAGCAGCATGGCCAGCAACATTGTCAGAGGCGCAAGCCCAACGACGTATCTGACCATCGAGGCCAGGTTCGTGATCAGCGGCAGGATGATGCAGCAGGCGCAGAACAGCGCGGCGCCATATTGCCTGCGAACCGCCAGAACCGCCGATAGCGCCAGTCCTATGAGTGCAGCGAGCGCGCTCCATTGCGGCGCCGTAGGCAGCCATCCAGTCGTCGGAACGGCCGAGAGTCCATCCCATATGAAGGCGAGCGGATTGCCCGCCACCCGTCCAAACGCGCGCTGGACGTGCAGGAAGGCAAAGCCGTCCCCGACTGTCAGATAGAGGAACAGGATGTAGGCGAACAAGCCGGCAGGCGAGACGACGATTGCGACGAGCAGATCCGGCCGGCCAAGCAACCAACGCGGGAATGACAGCGCCGATCCGCCCTTTGCGCGGTACTCCCCGAACATCTGAATGACGGTCGCAAATACAACAAGCACCCCGACCAGCCTGGTTGCCGACAGGAGAGCCGATGACAGTGCCGCAGCCAGATAGCTGGAGCGTTTGAGCGCCAGAAAAACGCACGAGGTCAGGAGCACGAAAAGAGGTTCGGTCAGGAAAGTCGTAAAATGAAAGGAGAACGGGCCGCTGAGCAGAAAGGCGCAATACAGCGCATAAGCGCGCATGTTCTTCTCCAGCAGCGGCCAAGCCACCAGACAGGCGGCGTAGCTGCACGCGATCGATGTGATCGATGCGACCACTATCGTCGGGAAAGGGAAAACAGACCGGATCGCCGCCACCAGCATCGGATAGAGCGGGAAGAAGCCCCAGCGTCCGACATTGCTCTGGTTTGGGACGGGAAAGCGCTCATAACCGTTTTCGGAAATGCCGACATACCACGCACAATCCCAGCGGCAGAGCGCCTGGGCATAGGCCGCGAAGCCTGGTTCCGCCGAAACCGAAGCAAATGCGGCATAGCGGATGGCCAGCCCACTGACGACGAACAGCAGCGGCACCGCCGCGACCGCAAAAAAGCGGCCGCCAGCGTTCGGACGCGCGACAGCTTCGAGCGCCACAATCTGCCTCCACCCATTCAAGTGGCTGGCGCCACCCAACGCTAGATGACGCGCGGCCCGGCGAATTCAAGGCATGCAACGCGGCTCAAATGGCGATACCGCTACCCCGCGCTCCTGAGCCAGACCAGCATCTCGCCGCATCACGTTGAAATGGGTTCAGTCAACGCATTTAACCCGTCGCGTGGGTATTTGTGCAGTCAAGCTGTTGTACACGACAGTTCGGATTCTGATATCGCGCCGGTGTACTCGGCCCTTGAGAATCCTTCAGCCTTCGGCAACATGGCGGCAAGGCTGAGAGCATGAGGATGAGCAAGGTCATTTCCGCCGCATCACGGCGTTCGCCGCGCAAGACACCGATGGCGCTGACCGAGGCGCTGGTCGCCCGCACCTTGCGTGCGGTCGAGGATGCCGGGCCGACGCCGGGCATGGTCTACATGACCGATGCCGATTACGCGCGCATTCGCGACGAGGTGTTGGCCGGCGCGCCGGCCGGGCCGGTGAAGCTGTTCGCCTATGGCTCGCTGCTGTGGAAGCCGGCCGGCGAGGTCAGGGGTGGCGAACGGGCCGTGGCGACGGGCTGGCACCGTTCGTTCTGTTTTACGGTGCAGCGCTTCAGGGGCACCGTCGAGCAGCCCGGCCTGATGATGGCGCTCGACCGCGGCGGCCAATGCCAGGGCATGGTGTTCGAGATCGCCGAGCCCGTGGCGGCCAATCTCGAAGCGCTGCTGCGCCGCGAGATGACCATCCTGCCCTCCGTCAACGTGCCGCGCTGGCTGCAGGTCAGGACAGCCGACGGCATGGGCCAAACGCTTGGTTTCGTTGTCGATCGCGCCAATCCGCGCTATGCTGGCAAACTCGACAAGCGAGCGATAGCGGCGACCCTGGCCAACGCCGTCGGCCATTGGGGTTCGGGCGCCGAATATCTGTTCGAGACCATTCGCCATCTCGACGCCTGCGGCATCCGCGACCGCAATCTCTGGCAGTTGCAGGAACTTGTGGCCGAGGAGATCGGTCGGGCGCTGCCGCCGGGCTTCATTCGTCCCTGAGCCAGACCAGCATCTCGCCGGGGCCGCGGTTGTCCCAGGCGAAATACGGCACGGCGGTGAGCTTCGCTTCCTCCACCGCAGGCGGTTCGGTGCGGTAGAGCCCCTCTTCCCAGTTTTCGAAAGCCTCCTTTTTGGCGATCGCCGAAAGTGTCACGACGCCGCCCAGAAGGTTCGGCTGCTGATGCGCCTCGATGTCGGCCGTGCGCGGCAGAGCGATGCGGTGCAACTGGCTGGAATTGTCGGTCTCCTCGACGCAATAGATCAGCGGCCCGCGCGCCAGTGCGACACGGCCGATATCCTGCCGCACCTGCGGGTTGGCGTATAGACGGTCGACCGCCATCTCGAGGTCGAGCTCGACGCGGTCGCCTTTGCGCCATTCGCGGCGGATCGCGGCATAACCGTCGCTGGTGGCAGCAGCCAGATCGACATCGGCGCCGTTGACCTTGAGCGTTGCCTTGCGGCACCAGCCCGGCAGGCGCAGGTGCAAGCTGAACGCGGTCGGCGCTTCCGGTTCGACGGAGATCGAGACCGCACCGTCCCAGGGATAATTGCTGGTCTGGGTCAGCTCTATTTGCCGGCCCGCGATATCGAAACGAGCCGTGCCGTTTCCATAGAGATGGACGGCGAGTGCGTCGTCCGACAGGCCATAGAAATAGCTGCCGATCGAGGCGACCATGCGCCCGACATTGGGCGGGCAGCACGGGCAGCGATGCCATTTCCAGCGGTGGTGGGCGCCGCGGCTCTCCAGCGGATTTTCGTAGAAGAACAGCGAGCCGTCGAGCGACAGGCCCGAGATCGAGCCGTTGTAAAGCGCCCGCTCCATGATGTCGGCGTAGCGCGCATTTGGGCCCATGCCGAGCATGCGGCTCGCCCAGAACACCAGGCCAACCGAAGCGCAGGTCTCGGCATAGGCGGTGTCGTTGGGCAGGTCGTAGTCGGCAGTGAAACCCTCATTGTGCGAGGACGGCCCGAGGCCGCCGGTGACGTAGAGGTTCTTGGTCATGAGATCGTCCCACAACCGGTCGAGCGCCACCCGCAGCGTGTCGTCGCCATATTCGGTGGCGATGTCGGCCATGCCCGAATAGAGATACATCGCTCGCACCGCATGGCCGACGACCTTGTCCTGCTCGCGTACCGGTTTGTGCGACTGGTTGTATTCGTAGGTCTTGAAATGATACGCCTTGGGGTCGGCGCCGCGGGCCCGCGCTTCCTCGTCGAAATAATGCGGCTGCTGGCCGCGCTGGTCGATGAAGTATTTGGCAAGCTCCATATATTTGCGCTCGCCCGTCACCCGCGCCAGCTTGACCAGCGCCAGCTCGATCTCCTCATGGCCGCAATAGCCCTTTTTCTTGCCGGGCTCGGGACCGAACGTCTCGGCGATATGGTCGACATAACGGCACATGATGTCGAGCAGCTTGCGCTTGCCGGTGGCCTGGTAGTAGGCGACGGCGCCTTCGATCAGATGGCCGGCGCAATAGAGCTCGTGGCAGTCGCGCAGATTGGTCCAGCGCAGGCCGGGCTGGATGCGCTGGTACCAGCTCGACAGATAGCCGTCGGGCTGCTGCAGCTTGCCGTACATATCGATGACGGCGTCGATCTTCTTCTCCAGCTCGTCGTTGCGGCGGCGGTAGAGCGAATAGGCGGCGGTCTCGATGGTCTTGCCCCAATCCGAATCCCAAAACATCTGCGTCGTCACCGTCGAGCCGGTGAACTCGTTGCCGGCGGTGGCTGCCTCGTCCGGCGAGGGTGAGTGGAACGGGATGACGACGCCGGGCGACGGCCGGTCCGGGTCGATCTGCTCGAGCATGCGCGCCTCGACGCAGCGGTCATAGAGGATGCCGGCGGTCTTCGAGGCGACGGCATCGACGCGGTCGCCCCAGAAGCCGCGCACCTCGACCTGCGGCACCGGCAGCGGGCGGAAGGCGAGTTTCGGCTTGGCGCCCTGACTGGCGGATTGCGATGCGGTCATCAATTCACTCCGGTTCGGTTCGATTGGTCACTTCACGGCCCCTGCCATCAGGCCGCGGATGTAGAAGCGCTGCAGCAACAGGAAGAGCACGAGGCACGGCACCATCATGACGGTGACGCCGGCCTGCACCGCGCCCCAGTCGATGGCGCCGAAGCGGCCGGACTGGAGTGCGGTCATCATGATGGGCAGCGTGAATTTGGACTGGTCGGTCATCAGCACGAGGGCCGCCAGAAACTCGTTCCAGGCGCCGAGGAAGGCGAACAGCGCGATGGTGACGATGCCCGGCCAGACCAGCGGCAGCATCACCCTCAAGAGCATGGTGACATTGTTGGCGCCGTCCATGCGTGCGGCCTCCTCGATCTCGCGCGGCACCGCGTCGAAGGCGTTGCGCATCATGAAGATCGAGAACGGCAGCTGCAGCGTGACATAGACGCAGACCAGCCCGGTCAGCGTGTTGTGCAGGCCGATTTTTGTCAGCACCAGGAAGATCGGCGTCAGGATCGACTGGAACGGGATCATGATCGTCGACAGGATGACGACGAAGAGCAGGTTCTTCAGCGGAAAACGGAAGCGCGAGAAACCGTAGCCGGCGAGCACGCTGACGATCACCGACAGCACCACGGTCATGACCGAGACGTAGATGCTGTTTTGCGCCGGCAGCCAGAGGCCATCGCCGAAGGTGTTGAGCGTGGCGTAGTTCTCGAGCGAGATGCCGCTGGTCGGCCAGGGGGGCAGCGGCGGCTGGCGCGCTTCCTGCGCCGGCTTGAAGGCCGAAAGCACCGTCCAGGCGATCGGCGCCAGGAACAGAATGGACGCGAGAATGCCGGTCGAGTGCTCGGCAATCTGCATGCCGATGCGGCGTTTGCGGCTCCTTGCCTGCGCCATCAGTCGACCCCCTCGGGCTGGCGCAGCAGCCGCAGCTGGACGAGACTGAGCGCCACCAGGATGACCAGCAGGACCATCGAAAGTGCCGCGCCATAGCCGAGCTTGAACGACACGAAGGACTGGTTGAAGATCCAGTAGACGGCGGTCAGCGTCTGGTTGCGCGGGCCGCCGCGCAGGATGATGTAGAACTGGTCGAAGGCGAGGATCGAGCCGGCCACCGACAGGATCAGCGCCAGCGCCAGCGTGCGGCGCATCAAGGGCAAGGTAATCGCCCGGAACCGCGCGAATGGCCCTGCCCCGTCGATCATTGCCGCTTCCTGCAGATCCGGCGGGATCGATTGCAGGCCGGTCATCAGGATGATCATGGTAAAGCCCGCCACCTTCCACACCACCATGGCGATGATCGACCAGAAGGCCGGCTGGAAGGTCGCCAAAAGGTTGAATTTCTTCTCGGTCAGGCCAAGCTCGAAGGCGGCCGGGCTGAACAGGCCGGAATCGACATTGAGCAGCCATGACCACAAAAGGCTGGCCGAGGCGAAGCCGATGACCGCCGGCATGAAGAAGGACGTCCGGTAGAAGCCCGTCAGCTGCCGCGGCCTTTCGATGAACAGCGCCAGCGGAAAGGCGACGGCGAAGATCGCGATCGTGACCACCACCGTGTAGTAGCCGGTGAACTTCAGCGCGTTCCAGAAGCGGGTGTCGCGCAGGATCGCCCAGTAATTGTCGAGCCCGACAAAGCTGTGCGCGCCCATCAGCGGCCAGTTGTGCAGCGACATCCAGGCGGTCATGCAAAGCGGCACGATGAAGAAGACGACGACAAGCGCGACGGCCGGCGCGACATAGAGCAGGCCGATCCACTGCCGGCGGCCGGCGCCAACGAGTTTGCGGGGGCGCGTCGGGGCGGAGATTGCTGTTATGGTGGTCATGGCTGGCCGCTCGCCTTCCCTTCTCCCCCTGTGGGAGAAGGTGGATCGGCGCGCAGCGCCGAGACGGATGAGGGGTGTTGGACCAGCCATATTGCCAAGCTGGAGCACCCCTCATCCGACCGAGCTTCGCTCGGCCCCCTTCTCCCACAAGGGGAGAAGGGGGAGCCGACCCAACAGGGCTTGGGTTCCTCGCCCCTACGATGTGGGGGAGAAGAACCCAAGCTGGAGAGCAGACCCGACAGATGCCTCAAAACTTCCATGAGATAGCCCTGCATTGACGCATGCAATGTCCGGCCACCCGCCCAGGGAGACGGGCGGGCAGCCGGACGGCGCCAGCCTACTTCTGCGGCGCCGAATCGATGATCGACTGCATGGTCTCCTGCGCATTGGCGATGGCGCCGTCGACGTCTTCGCCGAAAAAGACCTCGTTCATCATCTGGTTCCACGGACCGTTGGCCGAGTTGATCAGGTCGTTGAACACCACCGAATAGGGCGTGCGGCCCTTGGCCATGGCTTCGGCGGCAACCTTGTAGCGCGGGTCGAGGTCTTTCAGCGCCTCATTGGCGATGTCGCCGCGCACCGGCAGGCTGCCGTATTTCGCCAGGATGGTCTGGCCTTCGAGCGAATAGGCGAAATCGAGGAACTCCTTCACCACCGCAACCTTGGTGGTGCCCTTGGTGACGACGAAATTGTCGCCGCCGGCAAACGACGACCAGCCGCCGTCCTTGCCGGGCAGGAAGGTGATGCCGTAGTCGATGTCGGGATATTGCGTGTTCAGCGCGCCGATGGCGAAGGCGCCGGACGGCGAGATGCCGATGTTGCCGGTGGCGAAGGCGGCAAAGAAGTTGGAGCCGGTGTCGGTCTGCGCGCCTGAAGGCACCAGGTCCTTCTTGACCATCGAACGGTAGAGGTCGATGGCGCCGCGCATCTGCGGCGTGTCCAGCGTCGCCTTGGAGCCGTCCTCCGTCAGGATGTCGCCGCCCGAGGCCCAGATCAGCGGCGTGAAGGTGAAGATGTTGCAGCCGCCGCAATTGCCGGAGAAGTAGAAGCCCTTGATGTCGCCGCCGAGCGCGTTGACCTTTTCGGCGTCGCTCTCGATCTCGGCCCAGTTGGTCGGGCCCTTTTCCGGGTCGAGGCCGGCCTGCTTGAACAGCTTCTTGTTCCAGATCAGCACCGAGGAATCCGCCGAGAACGGCAGCCCGTAGATGCGGCCCTTATAGGTGCCGGTCTTGACATGTGCCGGCGACAGGCTGGCGAAATAGGGCAGCGATTTCGCCCAGTCGGTGATGTCCTCCAGCTGGCCGGCGGCGGCGAAGGAGGGCGTGTAGATCAGGTCGAGCGAGAGTGCATCCGGCGCGGTGCCGCCGGCGGCGGCCGCACCATATTTCGGGATGATTTCGGCGTTGGGGATGATGTCGAGCTTGATCTGGTTCTGATGCCCCTTGTTGAAGGCATCGACGATGCGCGGCATGAAGTTCGAGCCGTCGGCGCGAACCCAGATGTTGGCGGTGTCGGCGGCGGCCGAGCCGACTGCTGCCAGCGTGCCGAAAATGCTCGCGGCGATGGCGAGCCCGGTAATGGTGGTTCTCATGCTTCTCCTCCACATGGTTTTAACTCGACCGCGCCCCAGCGCTTTGCAATCGACACGGCCCGTTTCGTTTCAGCCGTCCGGCGGACGGCCGCATGACTGACGCACCACCAGCCGGCACGGCAGTTTTCTGATGCCCGGCAAAGCGGGTTCGCCGCCGACGAGCGAAAGCAAGGCAAGGCCGGCCTCGCGGCCAAGTGCTGCGAGATTCATGTCGACCGAGGTCAGCGGCGGCCGGGTCGCCTCGGCGACGATCTGCCAATTGTCGAAGCCGATGACGCCGACCTCGTCCGGCACGCCGATACCGCGCTCGCGCAAGGCGTCGATGACGCCGCGCGCGATCTGGTCGTTGCCGCAAAACACCGCGTCCGGTTTTTCGCGCGTGCCGTCAAACCCCTCGCGGTCGAACAGCGTCTTGACCGCCTCATGCCCCCACGCCTCCGACCACGAGCCGAGCAGCGGCTCCATGACCGGCAGGCCGTTCTCGGCCAGCACCGCGCGATAGGCCTCGGCGCGGGCATGCACCACGGCAAAGCTCGCCGGGCCGCTGACATGGGCGATGCGCCGCCGCCCGAGCCGGCAAAAGTGCTCGACCGCCAGCCGCGCCCCGCCGGCATCGTCGGACACGAAAGCGATGGCGTTTGGATCGGGCTCGGTGAAGGCATAGATCGCCGGAATGCCGAGATTGGCGAGATCGACCGGCAGGTGGCGGTCGATGCGCTTGCCGGTGGCGATGATGCCGTCGACGCGCTTGTCGAGCATGGCATCGACATGCAGCCGCGCAAGGCGCGGGTCGTCCTCGACATTGCACAAAAACACCGAGACGCCGGCATCGACCAGCGCATCGGAAACGCCGGCCATCAGCGGCAGCGAAAAGCGGCCATAGGTGTCGTTGGTCAAAAGCCCGACGGTAAAGGAGCGCCGCCGCAACAGGCTCTGCGCCAGGCTGTTCGGGCGAAAGCCAAGCCGCTGCGCCGTCTTGCGAATCCGGGTCCGCGTCTCGGCCGTCATTCGCCCCTGCCCGTTCAGCGCCTTGGACGCCGTGGCAACGCTGACGCCGGCAATAGCCGCCACTTCACGCAAGGTGACGGGCTGCTTGGCGGGCGTTGGCTGGACGTCGGACGCCATGATTTGAATATGATCCTCCCAGGTGGGAAAAGCTTTTCTCTTATGGCCCCTCAGGGTGCTGATTGGTGATGTCAGCGATGCGAGGCGAGTTGGGAAAAGGTTTTCTCAAGGGAGAGATTAGGACGAAGGATGTGGGGATGGCAAGGGGGAATGGCCGCTCAGCGGCACCGCGATCGAACAATCGCGGTGCCGCAGTCTACCCGTACGGCTAGCAGCTCTCAGTCTGCGGATCGCACGCCTTGTTTTTCTGCTTCTCCGGCTTGGGCTTGGCCGCCTGTTCCGGCTCGGCTTGCTGCTGCTCGGCGGGCTGCTCCTTGGCCTTCCGCTTCTCAGGCTTGGCCGCCTGCTCGGGCTCGGCCTGCTGCTGCTCGGCGGCGGGCTGCTTCCTGGTCTTCTGCTTCTCAGGCTTGGCCGCCTGTTCCGGCTCGCCCTGCTGCTGCTCGGCGGCGGGCTGCTTCTTGGTCTTCGGCTTCTCAGGCTTGGCCGTCTGTTCCGGCTCGGCCTGTTGCTCCTCGGCGGCGGGCTGCTTCTTGGTCTTCGGCTTCTCAGGCTTGGCCGTCTGTTCCGGCTCGGCCTGTTGCTGCTCGGCGGCGGGCTGCGTCTTGGTCTTCTGCTTCTCAGGCTTGGCCGCCTGTTCCGGCTCGCCCTGTTGCTGCTCGGCGGCGGGCTGCTCCTTGGCCTTCGGCTTCTCAGGCTTGGCCGCCTTGCCAGGCTCGGCCTGCTGCTGCTCGGTGGCCGGCTGCTCCCCGACCTTCGGCTTCTCAGGCTTGGCGGTTTCTTCGGGCTTGGCCTGCTCGGTCGTTGCAGCGCCTTCGGTCGGCTTCGATTTTCGGCCAGCCTGAACCTGCTTCACCTCCTCGATGTCTTTGAGCTTAGCTGGTTTGGCCTTAGGGTCGGCTTTCACCTCGCCCTCAAAGACAGCGACCGTATCGTTTTCCAGTTTGCCGGACTGCTCGGGCGCGTCGGTCTTGCTGACCTTGACGGCAGTCACCTTCTGGTTCGTCTCCTTTTCGATCACATCGACATCAATGACTTTGTTGATCACGACGTTGTTCCGGATCGTCACGTCGCCGGCCGGCTCGGCCGCCTCGACGATGCGCACAAATTCTGGCTCATCACGGATGACGACGGTAGAAACGTCCGCGGCAAGGAATTCGCGGGTGGGGACCACAACCCAGTAATAATCCGGCGTCGTGTCGAAGGTCACCTCGATTGAAATCAGATCCGGATCGCGGCGCGGCGGCAGCGGAGCCCAAATCATGTGCTCCCTGTCACGACGCCAACTCACCCATGCCGGCGCCCAGCGAGTGCCCGGAACCCAATACCAGCCGATATCGTCGGCATAGCCCCACCGGCCGTAATGGTACGTTGCCCAGCCGAATGGCTCGTCGGATACCCAGAGCCAGCCATACTGCTCGGTATAGACCCAATGTCCAAGCGTATACGGACGCCAGTCGTCAGGCACATCGACCGGCACGAAAACGGTCGCTCCGTGATACGAGACCCAATCGCCGTAGGAAGACAGGTCTTCATAGAATGTGCTGATCGAAACGGTGGTGGCAGCCCTTGCCTCGGACACAAGCGACAATGGCGCAATTGGGTTGGGAATCTCGACGACCGTGAGCAGGCAGGCGGTTACGCCGCCCAGCATCAGTCGCACCGCATGTTGGGCGAGGACGCGTTTCATCGTAATCTTCCTCCGAAACAGATCGCCCTTCATCCTACAAACCCGCCGGCTGCCGGATTGTTCCATTTCGCCGATGTTACCCGCATCCGCTCACGCAACGGCTTGGCATCGCATGATGATATTTGGGATCAGAGCTGCTTCATGAAGGCGGTGACCGTCACAAATGCGCGCCGAAGGCGCGGCGATAGGTCGTGGTCAGCGGGCCCGACGGTAAGGGAGCCGCCTGAGCAGGCTCTGCGCCAGGCTGTTCGGGCGAAAGCCAAGCCATTGCGCCGTCTCGCGAGTGCGCGTCCGCGTCTCGGCCGTCATCCGCCCCTGCCCGTTCAGCGCTTTGGACGCCGTGGCCACGCTGACGCCGGCAAGCGCCGCCACCTCACGGAGGGTGACCGGCTGCTTGGCAGAAACATGCGTTGGCTGCGCATCGGACGCCATGATTTGGCTATCGATCCTCCCAAGTGGGAAAAGCTTTTTCTCTTATGGCGCTGCGAGGCGCAGAATGGTGAGGTCAGCGGATGCGGGGCGACTTGGGAAAAAGGTTTTCTCAGAGGGAGATTAGGAAAACGATGCGGGGATGGCAAAGAGGGAATGGCGCGGCCTAACGGGTACAAGGCGTCACTGAAAATCTACCACTGACCAGCTTCTGCGTCATCGTCGTGTCGTTTAGCGTCGTGGTCGTAGCTTCGTGCGATGTCTAGCAACTCGCCGGCCGTACGGGGCCATTCCAGCTCAATCGATTTTGCCCAGGTCCTATATTGCGCCGCAAGGTCTCGCTCTTGTAGCCCTCCATCAGTCGGCATTCGCGAGGTTACGCCACGACTATTAACTACGCCGAGGAAGAAGCCGCGCCCGATATCAACACTGCCAAACTCGTCAATGATATCGCGAACTCCTTCCGCAGGCCAAAGTCCGTCTTCACCGAGGGGAGAAAAGGCCAGAACCTGTCCTATATGACGTTCACCCGACTTCAGACGTCCATGCTTTCGGCAACTTTCCCGTGCCGCCTCCACCCACGTTCTAAGAGTTATGGGATCGATCTTGCCGTCGACCAGACCGGGAGGAGTTTTCCACGCTTGCAGGAGATGAAATGCCTGCGTCGCAACGGTGGCGCTTCTTTTTTCGTCGGAAGAAGGCTCCTCCTGGGCACCATCATCACGCTTATAGAGCGCCACAACGATTTCCGCGAAGAAGTCAGGGATGGTTGCGAGGGAACGGTATAAGGCTTTCGGTGCCCGTTCTTGTGAATCATCCAGCACCTGGAGGTAAATCCATTCGAGGCGACCGAACTCTTCGTCCGAAGTGCCGGCCTTGTCCAATGCCTTAAATACCTGCTCTACATAGTAACCAAACATTCCTGGATCGTCGTCACGATCATTGGCGTTCACGGCCCCGTCGAGTACCCGAATCAGTACGTCAGCCGGAATTTCTGCATGTTGCTGACCAGCAAGTTCAACTGCAGCGTAGCCGCGTTCGACCTCAAGGAGCTTATCTAGGGCGAAAATGATCGTATCAACGCTCTCGTCGACCCAAGTTGTTCGAACTTGTTTCCAATAAGCCAGTTCTACACTCTCGCCTGCCGCTGCAACTCGCGAAAAATGAGCACTGTCTGTCGGTAGCGACGCAAAGAAGTTTGCCAGTTGCTGTGCTTGGAGCCCCTCGTTGGTCAATCTCGCAATCATGCGATCAGTCCAATTACTCCCTAATTTTCTTTGCATCGCATAGGTGAGGCTCTGAGCCAGATTGCGGTCAGCGCCGCTGTCCGACTTCAGCCCATCGACAAGAATGTTGCTGACCTCTTCTTCGGGCAATGCATCCGCAGCGGCTTGGCCGACGAGCCCAGGCAGGCGGACAAGCTCGGCGAGTTGGCGAACTGCACCGACCCCATGCGTTTTAACCAATTCTCGAACGGCATCGACGCGAGCCTTCCCCGATGCGCGCCTTATTTCATTGTAGTCGGAATCTTCCTTGGCAATTGGCAGTTCTGCCATATCGCTTTCGAAGAGCCAGACAACCGGAAAGAAGCCGTTCCTCGGTCGGAATAGCTCTTGAATTTCAGCCAGCTTATCGATCTCAGCAGATTTAAGCGCCCACTGCGCCGACTGGAACTTCCGATGGCGGTAGACGAAATGCCTTAGCGCCTCGCTTACTATGTGAGCATCTTCTGGGGCTATAAGCTGCTGTGCCAGCTCACGAAGTGCCGCGATGAGTTCATCACGGATAGCAGCGCCATGATGATCGAACGTCTCAATCAGCTCTTTCCAACGCCGAGGGGATTGGCCGGCGTCCGCTATCAGCCAATGGCCGATCTCGGCTGAAGCTTCTCCGATTAATCGACGACTAGCAGGCTCGATCTCTCCATCCTGTCTCCCGAAATCGCGCCACTGCGCCTTCGGCGAAGGTGACATATGGTCGTGAGATTTTGGCAATAGCGATAACATTAGGCGCCAAGCCACATCCGGATTCCGTTTACGCAGGCGATTTAGAACCTTGGAACGCTCGTCCCACGTTGCATTGGTTTGCGGATGCCAAAGTAGAAAAATGTTCCGAAGACTATGGGCTGGTCGATTGCTATACGTTCCCCCAGGATCTCGCTCGGTAAGACTCGCTAGAATGTCGCACGTTTTTGTAAGGTAGGTCGTACTCCAGGCGAGCATTTCGAGTGCCCAAAGCAAATGAGAGTGATGTGCCCCTCCCCAATGCCCAACATCCCCCCCGAATAAGCCCATGATCGGCGCATCGTCGCGCGCCAGACTATCCTCGGCCGCTTTTAGAAAGGCGTCGGGCGACGCCTCCGCGAGCGTTTTCAGATGGGAACCAACACTCCACCACCTAACGGAATCGGCGTCGCTGAGCAGTTCGCGCACGATATGCTCGCTGCGCCAATTGCTTTGCGCGTCGCCAGATGCCCGACCCGGAAAGACACCGAGCAATGCAACTGTTTCGCTGATACCGTTTACAAGAATGCCGGAAAATGTTGGCCTTACGCCTCTGACCGACGCCATCCAACGTTCATCAGGAGCAATATGAAATCGTGGGTCAGACGTTCGGAGCACATCCAATACAACTGCGACGAATCGCACCATGTCGTCCGAGGTCAAGTATGATGCGACTCGAAACCACGCATCGCGTGGGGACGCCACCTTCCATACTTGCCCCACCTTACGCACCGGGCTGTCTGCTCGATGCAGCCAGCCGACTAGATGACGCGCCACCTCTTCATAAGGCTTGCCCGTAAGCCTCGAGACAATCTCTCTATCTGCATCATTCCCCTCATCCCACCCTCCTGCTAGCAGCGCCGGAGCGATAACTGGTCCGTACTCGGGCTTTGCCCATTCTGGTACTTCGCGCCCTGGGGCCGAGGGGATAAGGCGCCTAAGCACCGTCAAACTTCTCGCGCAGTCCTTTGCCCACCTATCGGCTTCATCTTCGGAGAAGCCCATTGCGATGAGTTCGTTCTGGATTGCGTATCGCGTAGGTCTCGACAGGGAGACGGCGCTGTCATCAAGTCCGGGAGCTTGAACACGGGGGATATAGACGTAGTGGCCTTGCTTGACCAACTGGGCGGCCAATCCCGCATCGGCCTGCTCGCAAATGACAATTAGTGGAGTGGGGGAATTAGCAATGCTTCTTGCGACATCAGGTGTATCAGCAACAACCGCGCGTGCATGATAGACTTCACTTATATCAGCTGGGAGTTGTGCGATTGCAGCATGGAGAAAGGCGACCACCTCGCCGGTCGATTCGCCTTCAACCGTCAGAATAGCAGGTTCGCCGCGCGACCAATTCAGGATCACAGTTGCCTGCTCATCGCGATCTAGCAGCACGAGATTTTCGGAGAGCAATCGCTGCGTTGCCTGCGACCACTCATCCCACGCCTCCTGAAGGAAATAAAATCCAGTAGGTGCGAGCTTACCTATCATTCGGGCCAGCCAAAGGGCGACGGCGGGCAGCTTTTCGATCCATTGAACGAGATCCACGCCGTCATAGGCGCGGACGTCAGCCCATTTGCCCAAGGCTTTAGCATCTTGCAGCCAGGCCGCCTTTCCAGACCAAGGTCTTGGGGTAACGAAGACGAAAGTGCTCTTTGCCGGATCAAGCTCTAGCGGCGCACTTGTGCGCTTGGCGAAGTCATCGTCTGCCTTTGATTTCACCTTCTTGTCGGTACCAAATTCCCATCCCGTAGGGCCTGCCGGCACCATGTTGGACGCAACACCAACATTGGAAATCCCATCCCAGCCGGGAAGACGGACACTATCGCCCGAGGGAAAACGGAACCCGTCGTGGTAGCCGTGTTCACCAAGAATCAGGCGCCGGATGAGTTCAGGCATCATGTCTTGGCCGTCACGGCGATCCGCCCAGCGGCTTAGATCGCTCTCGTCAATCAACCGAAATGGTTGGAGTATTGCGGCAGCAACACCGGATCGTGGCGTCAAAGGCGCGGGAGGACCGACAATGGCTCCGCCAGGGAGAAATGAGATACCTTCCGCTGTCAACGCCTCGCGCATTGCCTGAAGATTGTTCGCAACAGGGTTGCGATAACCGCGTTCAAAGTCGGCGACCGTTGAAGTTGCGACCTTTGCGCGCTTGGCGAGTTCTTGCTGGGAAAGACCAAGAAGCGCCCGGGCGGCTCGCGCTTGGGCGGCGGATATTTCGGTTATTTTATCTGATGTCATATTAACAATATGAACTGCGACTGTTACAAATGTCAAGGAAGTCGACGACATGGCAAGCGCTGCCGTACTTCCCAAGGCCGTTCGCATCAGGCCCGTGCCGTCCGTCCTCTGATTGAGAAGCGAACCCGCCATGAGAAAACTCATCGTCACCAAATTCATCAGCATCGATGGAATTGCCGAGGATGCAAAAGTTCAAGGACGACGAACTTGCCGACAGCGGCGCCATGCCTTTGGGGCGCACGACCTATGAGATCTTTGCCGGCTCGTGGCCCAAGGAGACCGGAGATTTCGCCGACCGGTTCAAAGCGCTGCCGAAATATGTCGCCTCGACGAGCCCGACGCCGCGCCTCCCGCCGTTGATGCGATCGGCAGCCACCAGGCGGAGGGTTCTGATCCGCCCTTTCTTGCTGCGGCGGTAGAAGACGTCTTTGATTCAGCCACAAGCCCAAATTGCTGGATTTGGCAGCCCAGGAAGCGTAGGCTTGGTTTTTGGTTCAGCGATGGAACAGAGACTAGCCGCAATTCTGGCTGCCGATATGGCGGGCTACAGTCGGCTAATGGAGGCCGATGAATCCGGCACGCTTGCACGCCTTCGGACCCATCGCATAGAACTGGTCGATCCCGCCATCGCTAAGAACAAGGGCCGGATCATCAAGACCACCGGAGACGGCATGCTCGTCGAGTTCCAGAGCGTGACCGATGCCGTGAAATGCGCCGTGGAAATCCAACAACGCATGAAACGGCGCAATTCGGATGTGCCGCAAGAACGGCGTATCGAATTCAGGATCGGCATAAATCTCGGCGACATCATTTTCGACGATGAGGATATTTTCGGCGACGGCGTCAATATTGCCTCGCGCATCGAGCAACTCGCCGACGTCGGCGGCATCTGCGTGACCGCAGCGGTGGCGACCCAAATTGCCGACCGTCTCGAAATTGCCATGGAGGACCTGGGCGAGAAGACGTTGAAGAACATCAGCCGCCCGGTTCGCCTCTATCGCATCGGGCTTGACAGTCCTGTCCTGCCGGAAGTCGAGGCAAAGCGATCCATCTCGAAACCTTCGATAGTGGTGCTGCCATTCACCAACATGAGCGGCGACCCCGAGCAGGAATTTTTCGCGGACGGACTGACCGAGGACATCATCACCGAACTGTCCCGCCACCATGAGCTGTTCGTCATCTCGCGCAATTCCAGCTTCGTCTACAAGAACCGAGCCGTGAATGTGCGCGAGGTGGCCGAGAAACTCGACGTCCAATACCTGGTGGAGGGAAGCGTCCGCAAGATCGGCGAGAGGGTGCGCGTGACGGTTCAGCTCATCGACACGGCGAATGACGCTCATATCTGGGCAGACAAATATGACCGGAAGCTGGTCGATATATTCGCGATTCAGGATGAGGTGACCGCCGCGATCGCAGCCACGCTGCCCGGTCGTGTCGAGGCGGCTCAGCGCGACCAGCTCGCGCGGGCGAAACCTGCAAACATGGCCGCGTATGAATGTGTGCTTGCTGCCAAGGTGCTGCATCACCGAAGCACGATTGCGGATAATGAACGTGCGCGAACTTTGATAGAAAGGGCCGTCGCGCTCGACCCCGATTATGCCCATGCCCATGCCTGGCGGGCCTGCATTCTTGGCCAGGCCTGGGTCCATAACTGGTGCGAAGACAGGGATGCCGTCTGGAACAGCATTATGGCGGCGCTGGACAGGGCGCTGGCGCTGGACAACAACGATGCCGATGTCCATCGCATTCTCGCGGCAGTGAACGTGAACAACAATGAGCTGACCACAGCGCGCTACCATCAGGAGCGGGCGCTGGCCCTCAATCCCAATTACGACCTCGTAGTGGTGCAGCAAGGCGAGTTATTGACGTGGCTCGGGAGACCGGAAGAGGGAATTGAATGGATCCGCAAGGCCATGCAGTTGAACCCGCACCACCCGGAGAGGTTCTGGAGCCATCTGGGAAAGGCGCATTTCGCCGCGCGCCAGTATGGCGAGGCGATCGAAGCTTTCATGCATCTGTCGACCATGGACTCGGTTCAGCACGCCTTCGCCGCTGCCTGCTACGGCTGGCTCGGCGACGAAATCGCGGCCGCGGCGCATCTGGGCAAGATCAGAACGCTCGATCCCCAATTCGACCTCGATTCATTCATCGCCACCCTGCACTATGCCCAGGAGTCCGATGTGCAGCACGTCCGCGAAGGACTGCTGAAAGCCGGTATTGCCAAGCTGTAGGCAGCCCGTAACGACGAACCAGACCCAATCGGGGACAGGCAAAAAAGACCGGCCCCCAACCCGAGGCGGACCTTGTGGTATGACCGAACGGCGGGCGGGTCGGAGAAGCTTTCCCACGGTATCGGTCTTTGGAAGCAGACAGGAAAGCCCTCCCCCTGAAAAAGCGCCGCGCTAGTTGACGGAGCAGTTCGCACAAGACGCGCGCTCGGCAGAAAGGAACCCACCATGCGAAAACTCATCGTCACCGAATTCATCAGCGTCGACGGCATCGCCGAGGTCGAGAAGCTGCCGAGCGTCGCCTGGAACGATGAGATGCAGAAATTCAAGGAGGACGAGCTTGCCGACAGCGGCGCCATGCTTTTGGGACGCACGACCTATCAGATATTTGCCGGCTCGTGGCCCAAGGAAACCGGAGATTTCGCCGACCGGTTCAACGCGCTGCCGAAATATATCGCCTCGACCAGCTTGCAGGCGCTCGACTGGCAGCCGGCCGAGCTGCTGACTGGCGCGTTGCCGGACGCGGTCAGAGGGCTGAAGCAAGGCAGCGGCGGCAACATCTATGTGCATGGTAGCCTCAGCGTCGCGCAGGAATTGCTGCGCAACGGCCTGGTCGACCGCATCAGGCTGCTCAGCTACCCCGGTGCCGTCGGCCAGGGCAAGCTGCTGTTCCCGCCCGGCGCGCAATTGCCGCTCGAGCTGATCTCGGCCACGCAATTCAGCAACGGCGTGGTGGCGCTGGAGTATGCGGCCGGGATGGCGTGATCGGCCAATCTCCCCCCTCGAGGGGGAGATGCCCGGCAGGGCAGAGGGGGTCGGTTCGACCGGGCGCGGTTTCTCTCTTGCGGCAGCGGGGGGTCGGCGCATTACGCGAGACGACCCCCTCTGTCGCCTTCGGCGACATCTCCCCCTCGAGGGGGGAGATTGGCAGCTTCCCTACACCGTCCGCTGCCTGCCCTCGACCGCAGCGTCTTCCCTCGCCTTCAGCGCCTGCTCCACCTCGCGCTTCAGCTCGTCCTTGATCACAACCGTCTCGGCCATCAGCGCCTCGACCTTCATGAAGTCCAGCACCCGGTATTTCGACACCGCCGGCCGGACCAATATGTCGGGCCGGCTCTGGTTCAGCTTGCTGGCGATGATCGACTGCATCATCAGCTGCGTGGCGCCGAACATCAGGTCGACGGAGGTCGGGAATTTGCGGCCGGCCTCGGTCGGCGCGCCGACCACGTCGACGGCAATGATGATGTCGGCGTCGAGCTCGATCAGGTCGAATGGCACGGGATTGTAGATGCCGCCGTCGATCAGCATCCTGCCGTCGCGCATCACCGGGCGGAACACCGCGGGAATTGCCGCCGAGGCGGCCAGCGCCGAAGGCAGTTCGCCTTCGGCCAACACCGCGAGCTTGTGGCCATAAAAATCCGTTGCCGTCACCTTCAGCGGTATTTTGAGTTCGGCGAAGGTCTCGGGAATGGCATCGGGCAGGAACGCCTTGAGGATGCGCTCGACATTGAACTGGCTGACCCGCAGGCCGCCCTGCATTGCCTCGGCAAAAGTGCCGGGCCGCGCCCGCCACATGCGCGCCGCCACCTCGGCGCGGCGGCCGAGGATCGAGCGCGCATAGTCGTGGATGTCCTTGCCGGTCATACCCGAGGCCATGCCGGCGCCCATGATGGCGCCGATCGACGAGCCGGCGATTGCCGCCGGCCTGATGCCCAGCTCGTCGAGCGCCTCGATAACATGGATATGCGCCAGCCCGCGCGCGCCGCCGCCGCCAAAGGCGATGCCGAAGCTAGGGCTCATCCCTTGTTGGCCGCGCCCAGCTTCGGCCCGACCACCATGACGGCCGGCTCGGCGGAGAGCAGCTTTTTCGCCACCGCTTTCACCTGGTCCTGCGTCACCGCGTTGATCAGGGCGGCGCGGCGCTGCATGTAGTCGATGCCGAGCTTGCCGAGTTGGATCTCGACCAGCGTTGAGGCGATCGCGCCCGAGGAATTCAGATTGTTGATGGCATAGGCGCCGATCATGTATTTCTTGGTCGCTGCCAGCTCGGCTTCGGTCGGCCCCTCCTCGGCCATGCGCTTGACCACGTCGCGCACCACGGCCAGCGTCTCGGCCGCCCTGTCGGCGCGGGTCGAGGTGGTGATGGACAGCGCCTCGGAATGCTGGTGGTCGACGAGGTCGGAGCTGACGCTGTAGGCCAGGCCGCGCTTTTCGCGCACCTCGTCGAACAGCCGCGAGGTGAAGGTGCCGCCGCCGAGGATCTCGTTCATCAGCACCGCGGCGAAAAAATCCGGCGCATTCCGCTTCACCCCGGGATAGGCGAGCTGCAGCGAGGCCTGCGGCTGGTCGTACACGACCTCGAGCTGCTGACCAAGCTTCAGGTCGATGTCGGGAACGGGCGTCAGCGCCTGCTTTTCCGGCAAGCTGCCGAACACCAGGTCGAGCTTCTGCTTCAGCGTCTCGGCATCGATGGCGCCGACCACCGCGACATGCAGGCCGTCGCGGGCGAAATTTGCCTTGTGGAAGGCGCTGAGATCGGCCGGCGTAATCGTCGCGATGCTTTGCCTGGTGCCCTGGTCGGGCCGCGCATAGGGATGCCTGCCGTAGATCGCGTCCAGCCATTTGCGTTGGGCGAGCGTATCGGGATCGCGCTCGCTGGCGATGATGCCGGACAGGATTTGCGCCCGGATGCGGTCGATCGGCACCTGGTCGAAGCGCGGCTGGTTGACCGCCACGCGCAGCAGGTCGAAGGCGCCGTCGCGCTGGTCGGCCAGCATGCGCATCGAACCGTAAATGCCATCGCGCTGCGCATCGAAGCTCATCTCGGCGCCGACCTCGTCAAGCTTGATCTGGAAGGCCTCGCTGTCGAGGTTGCCGGCACCTTCGTCGAACAGGCCGCTCATCAGATTGGCAAGCCCTTCCTTGCCGGGCGGATCCTGCGTCGCGCCGCCATCGAAAACGAAGCGGATGGCGACGATCGGCACCGAATAATCCTCCACCAGCCAGGCGGTAATGCCCTTCGACGAGGTCACCTCCTGGATGTTCATGGCGGCGCGAGCGGAAAGCGCCGGCAGGACGAGGAAGACGAGGGAGAGGAACAGGGTCGCTAGAAGCGGGCCGGCGTGCTGGCGCTTCCCTTCTCCCCCTGTGGGAGAAGGGGAGGAGCCCACGAGGGGAGAAGGCAGAGCGGGACCATGCTGGCTCATCATCACATCAATTCCCAGCTTGGGTTTGCGGCAGAAGATAGCCGGTCGTTGCGTGGTCGAGATTGAGATAGCGGGCAGCGACCGCCTTGACCTGGTCGGCGGTGACCTTGCGGATGCGGTCCGGCCATTGCTGAACGTCCTGGACGTTGCCGCCGGTGGCGAGCGTCGAGCCATAGATGTTGGCCATGTCCTCCTGCTTGTCGCGGGCGAAGATCATCGAGCGGACGAAACGGTCCTTGGATTTTTCCAGCTCGTCGCTGGTGACGCCGTCTTTGGCGATGCGGGCGATCTCGGCGTCGACCGCGGCCTCGATGTCGGCAAGCTTGGCATCGCCGCGCGGCGCGCCGTAGACGGTGAAATTGGTGTCGTCGAGCATGGTGCCCTGGAAGAAGGCGCCGGCCGTCGCGGCGATGCCTTGCCTGACGACAAGCTCCTGGTAGAGCCGGCTGCGGTTGCCGCCGCCGAGGATTTCGGACAGCACGTCGAGCGCTTCGGCTTCGCCGGGCTTTGCCGTGTGATAGGACGGGACCACCCATTGCGTGGTAAAGCTCGGCACGCTGACGCGCCCGTCGGTCAGCGTCACCGTACGCCTGGTGTTCTGTTCCGGCTCGACCGGGCGGATGCGCGGCGGCAGATCCGGGCCGCGCGCGACCTTGCCATAGGTCTTTTCGGCCAGCGCCTTGACCGTTTCCGGCTCGACATCGCCGGCCACCACCAGCACGGCGTTATTGGGTGTATAATATTTGTTGTAGAAGGCCATCGCGTCGGTGCGGTTCAGCTTCTCCATCTCCTGCATCCAGCCGATGACCGGAATGCGGTAGGGCTGGTTCTGCCACAGCGTGGCGTCGACTTCCTCGTCGAGCACCGCCTGCGGATTGCTATCGATGCGCGAGCGGCGTTCCTCGAGGATGACGTCGCGCTCGGTCTTGATGACATCGTCGGTGAGGATGAGGTTGCGCATGCGGTCGGCCTCGAAGCCCATCATCTCACCGAGCGCCTGCGGCACCACCGTCTCGTGAAAGGCGGTGTAGTCGTAGGAGGTGAAGGCGTTGTCCGAGCCGCCGATGGCGGCGACGGCGCGGTCGAGCTCGCCGGCCGCATGGTTGCTGGTCGCCTTGAACATCAGATGCTCGAAGAAATGGGCGATGCCGGACTTGCCCGGCGGCTCGTCGGCGCTGCCGATCTTGTACCAGACCATATGGGTGACGATCGGGGCGCGGTGATCGGGGATGACCACGACCTCCATGCCGTTGTCGAGCAGGAAATCGGTCACGACGCCGTCGTCGGGATTGTTGCCCGCCAGAGCCGGCGCGGCCATCACTAGAGCCAGCCCCAAGAGCGTTGCGCGTAGCCATTCAGCCTGAAATGTCATAGATGGCTCCGGTTTGGTGGTGGGACGATAGGCGGGGTTGCAGGTCGAGGCAAAGCGAATTGTGCGTCATTTTGAAGGCGCCATCGCGGACACCGAACTCAGGCGGCCTCGATGAACCGGATGACCGTCTCGCCATAGTTGCGCTCGTCGACAACCGAAAAGCCCGGCCCTGTCTCGAACGGCGCCGCCGTCGCTTCCTCGACGATGCAGAGCGCGCCGGGGGCGAGCCAGCCGCCGGCCTTGGCCGAGCGCAAGGCACGTTCGCCAAGGCCTTTGCCATAGGGCGGATCGGCAAAGACCAGGCCGAATGCGGCGATGGTGCCCGCCTCGCCCAAGCCCGTCGCGTCGCGGCGGAATATCTTGGTGCGGCCGGTGAGGCCGAAGGCCTCGACATTGGTGCGGATCACGCCGCGCCCTTCGGCGGATTCTTCGATGAAGACAGCGTAGGAGGCGCCGCGCGACAGCGCTTCGAGGCCGAGCGCACCGGTGCCGGCGAACAGGTCGAGGACGCGCGCGCCGTCCAGTCTTTCGGGAAAGCGATGCGCCAGCACGTTGAAGACCGCCTCACGCGTGCGGTCGGTGGTCGGGCGGATAGCAAAGGTGCGGGGCGTCGCCAGCGGACGCCCGCGAAACTCACCGCCGACGATCCGCATTGCTTCCCTTCGGGCCGCCACGCGGCCGGTCGCCACCGCTGTCCGGACGTTCGCCGCGCGGCTTGCCGAACGGCTTTGCACCGCCGCCTTGCGGCTTGCCGCCGGGCTTGCCGTAAGACGGCTTGAACGAGGCCTTGCGCGCCTTGTTTTCTGCCGCCTTGGCGGCGTCTGCCTCCGCCCTGCCCTTGCCGATCGGCCGTGCGCCCGGCGCCATCCAGACATTGGCCTTGCGCTGGCCCGGCGGCTCGATCGGCCGCTGCTCGCGTTCGGACTTCTTCTCACCGAAGCCCCCACGCGGCTTGTCGCCACGGGGTTTGTCCCCGAAGTCGCTGCGTTCAGGTCTGGGGCCACGCTCGCCAAAGCTCTTTTTCGGCCCAAAGCTCCTGTCGGGGCTTGTCGACAGCTTGCCGAGCGCTTCGTCGCGGCTGCCTTCGCGACGCTTGCGGTTCTTGATCAGGCCGCCCTCGCCGATCGGCCGGCGTTCGCCGTCGCGGGTGAATTTCGGCCGCTCGGGCTCCTCCTCCCGCTCACGCCTGACCGGCTTGTTGGAGAATGGCTTGGCGATATCGGCGTCGAAATTGGCGCCGGACTCTTCGACCAGACGCTCGCCGAGTTGGTCGCGCAGCACACGGCCCTTGATCTCCAGCACATGGCCTTCCGGCAAATCATCGAGCTGGAACGGCCCGTAGGAAATGCGGATCAGCCGCGTCACGTCGAGACCGAGCGAGCCCAGGATGTTCCTGACCTCGCGGTTCTTGCCTTCGCGCAGGCCGAGTGTCAGCCAGGCGTTCGAGCCCTGCTCGCGGTCGAGCGTCGCTTCGATGGCGCCATAAAAGACTCCGTCAACGGCAAGGCCTTCGCGCAGGCCGGCAAGCGCGCTTTCCTCGACCTTGCCGTGGACGCGCACGCGGTAGCGCCTGAGCCAGCCGGTGGCCGGCAGTTCGAGGACGCGCGACAGGCCGCCATCATTGGTGAGCAGCAGGAGGCCTTCGGTGTTGATGTCGAGCCGGCCGATGGTCATCAGCCGCGGCAGCCCGGGGGGCAGCACATCGAAGACGGTCTTGCGGCCTTCGGGATCGCGATTGGTGGTGACCACGCCGGCCGGTTTGTGGAACAGGAACAGCCTGGTGCGCTCGATCGGCGGGATCTCCATGCCGTCGAGATGGATGATGTCGCCGGGCATCACGTTGAAGGCCGGCGAGGACAACACCTTGCCATTGACCTTGACGCGACCGGCCGCAATCAATTCCTCGGCATCGCGGCGCGAGGCCAGGCCGGCACGCGCCAGCCGCTTGGCAATGCGTTCGCCGGCTTCTTCCGTTACCTCGACGCGACGCGGGCGCGGCTTGAAGCCGCCGTCCGACGCCGCCCGTGCCGTTTGTGCACCTTGCGGCCGATCGCCGCCAAAATCACGCTTAGGACGATCGCCGAAGTCACGCTTGGGACGGTCGAAGCGCCTTTCGCCGTGCTCGCCTTCGGCAGCGGCCGGCCGGTCGCCGCGCGGCGCGTAGGGCTTGCGCGGACCTTCGCGCTTCTCATAAGGCTTACCCTCCGGACGCGGCCCTTTGCTGAACGGCCGGTCGCCGCCCTTGAAGTCGCGCTTCGGCGGTTCGCCTTCGGCCGCCGCTGGCCGGTCGCCGCGCGGTACGTACGGCTTGCGTGAACCCTCGCGCTGTTCATAAGGCTTGCCTTCCGGACGCGGCCCTTTGCTGAATGGCCGGTCGCCTTTGAAGTCGCGCTTCGGCCGTTCGCCTTCGGCCGCCGGCGGCCGGTCGCCGCGCGGAGTGTAGGTTTTTTTCGCGCCGAAGGACTCCTTGCCGCCCTTGCCGGGAGCGCTATCGCGACCGCGCGGCCCCGCCGGTTTCGGGCCGGCCTTGCGCGGGAATTTCTTGTTTTTGTCGTCCATGTGGCCTTTGCTCGTTTGCGCGGGTAGTAACAGGATCGCGCTCTAGTGGCGAGGAGATAATCGGAATGGAAACCGCGTGAAGCGGCAGGATTTCATGGCGCTGGCGCTGAAAGAGGCCGAAGCCGCCGCCCAGCGTGGCGAGGTGCCGGTTGGCGCGGTCGTCGTCGGCGGCGATGCGGTCGTTGCGAGTGCCGGCAACCGCACCCGCGAGTTCGCCGATCCCACCGCTCATGCCGAGATGCTGGCGATCCGCGAAGCCTGCCGCAAGCTTTCCAGCGAGCGGCTCAGCGGTCACGATCTCTATGTGACGCTGGAGCCGTGCGCCATGTGCGCCGGCGCCATCTCCTTCGCCAGGTTGCGCCGGCTCTATTTCGGCGCTGCCGACGAGAAGGGCGGCGCAGTGGTCAACGGCGTTCGCTTCTTCACGTCACCGACCTGCCACCATGTGCCCGACATCTATCCGGGCATGGCCGAAAACGCTGCGGCAGCGCTGCTGAAAGACTTTTTTCGCGAGCGACGCGGACCCTGATTTTCCGGTCCGGCAGACGGTCCAAATCCAAGTCAGCCAATCCAGGCAAGAACGTCTCTGGCGCTGTCAGGCTACCAGGGCAGCCAGTTGAACATGCCGCCGCTCTTGCTCTTGGCGGCCGCCTCCTTCTTGAGGCGGCGTTCCTTCTTGTACTCATCCTCGCCGAGGTCATCCACCGGCGCGGTGGAGGCGGCGGCGCGGTATTGCACCGGCGGCTCGCTCAGATATCTGCGGGTGGTCGGGTCGCCCTGTTTGCCTTCAGCCAGACGGCGCTTGACTTCCGCGGCGCGGCCCTTGTCCGAATCCGCTGGAGTCCAGGCCGGCGGATGGCTCGAAGCCGACTGCGCCATCGCGGCCTTGACGGCCACCGGGTCGGTCTGCACGTCATCGACAATCTGCGCCTGGTAGGCCGGGTCGTCCTGATGCAGGGTGGCATCGGCGCGCAGGCGGGCACGGCGCTGCTCCGGCGATTCGGGCCATTCAGCACTTGCCGTTTCGATGCTTTCCTGGGGCGGCGGCAAGACTTCCTTCTGCCCCGGCCCTGGCTTCACCAGCGTGGGGCGCGGCTTGTAGTCGATGTTGTTCTTGCGCTTGGGTGCGAAGGAAAAAGCCCCCGTGAGGTCGTCGGCAAGCTGCGAGGCAGCAGGCTTGTCGGTCCCGTAAGTGGGCGAGCCCATGCAGCCGGACAAGGCGAGGCCCGATACGACAAGCGGCGCCAGCAGCGCAACGCGCGCGTAAGTTCTCTCGGTCATGCCAAAAAGTCCCACTGTAGACAGCCTCTCGATTGCCGCCGGCCAAAGAAAGGTCCGGTCCCCGTCGCCTATGCTCTTCCGACGGAATTCCGGCGACAATTTGTCGTCCGGAGTTTCGCGTGTTTACCTCAACCACTCGTTAAGGGCAACGCGCCGGGGCCGATCGGCCGCCCGCCGTGGCATTTGTGCACCGCCTTAGAGGCGGCTCAAAGCCTTGAGTTCATGCAGGACAGCGGCGTCACGGGCCGAAACATCCGGGAATTCCGGATCTGAGCCGACATCGGCGGTGTAGCGCCAGGAGCGCGCGCACTTCACCAGGCCACGGTCCTCCGCCTTCTCGACGACCACGGCGACGCCCTTGACGTCGTCGAGGGTAAAGCTGCCCGCCGGCGCCTTGCCGTGCACGATTACCAGACCGCTGGTGATCGCCATCTCGGCCATATCGACATCAGCGATCGCCGCTTCGAGCGCGGCATCGTCGAGGGTGATGACCGGCACGGCTTCCAGCGAAGAGCCGATGACCTTCTGCGCGCGGGCGATCTCCAACGCGCCGGTGACGACACGGCGGACCTGCCGCACCTTGCGCCACTTCTCCGCCAGCGCCTCGTCCTTCCAGTCCGCCGGGATTTTCGGGAACTGGTCGAGATGCACCGAGACGGCATCCGGGTGACGGTCGAGCCAAGCCTCTTCCATAGTGAAGGGCAGCATCGGCGCCAGCCATTTCACCAGGCAGTCGAAGAGATGGCGCACCACCTGCACAGAAGCCTTGCGCTTCACGCTGGAAGGCGCTTCGCAGTAAAGCGCGTCCTTGCGGACGTCGAAATAGAAGGCCGACAGCTCTACCACCATGAAGTCGAGCAGCGCGCGGGTGATGCGCTTGAATTCGAACGCGTCGTAGCCCGAGCGTACGACTTCATCGAGTTCGGCGAGCCGGTGCAGCATCAGCCGCTCCAGCTCCGGCATCTTGTCCAGCGGCACCTCCTCACCGTCGTCATGGGAGAGCGTGCCCAGCATCCAGCGGATGGTGTTGCGCAGCTTGCGGTAGGCGTCGATATTGGTCTGCAGCACGTTCTTGCCGAGCCGCTGGTCTTCCCAATAATCGGTCGTCACCACCCACAGCCGCAAGATGTCGGCGCCGGACTGCTTGATGACGTCCTGCGGCACGACGGTGTTGCCGAGCGACTTCGACATTTTCCGCCCCTCCTCATCCATGGTGAAGCCATGGGTGACGACGGTGTCATAGGGCGCCCTGCCCCTGGTGCCGCAGCTTTCGAGCAGCGACGAGTGGAACCAGCCGCGATGCTGATCGGAGCCTTCGAGATAGAGGTCGGCCGGCCATTTCAGGTCGGGCCGGTCCTCAAGCGTGAAGGCATGCGTCGAGCCTGAATCGAACCAGACATCGAGGATGTCCATGACCTGCTGCCATCTCGAGGCATCGTGATTGCCGAGGAACCGCTCCTTGGCGCCGGCGGCGAACCAGGCGTCGGCGCCTTCCTTCTCGAAGGCGTCCATGATGCGCTGGTTGACTGCCTCGTCGCGCAGCACGTTGCCGTCGGCATCGGCAAAGACGGCGATCGGCACGCCCCAGGCGCGCTGGCGCGACAGCACCCAGTCGGGGCGCTCCTCGATCATGGCGCGGATGCGGTTCTGGCCGGCGGCGGGCACGAAGCGGGTATCGTCGATGGCTTTCAGCGCGCGGCCGCGCAGCGTCGTGCCGTCGCCAAGCTCCTTGTCCATATAGACGAACCATTGGGGCGTGTTGCGGAAGATGATCGGCTTCTTCGAGCGCCAGGAATGCGGATAGGAGTGCTTCAGGCGGCCGCGCGCGAACAGCGCGTTGCGCTTGATCAGCTCGTCGATGACAGCCTGGTTGGCGTTGCCCTTCTTGCCATTGTCGTCGATGACGCGCGCCGCTCCACCCTCGCGGTGCGGGCCGAAGCCCGGCGCGTCCTTGGTGAAGAAGCCGGCATCGTCGACCGTGAAGGGGATCGCAGTGTCGATGCCGCGCTGGCGAAGATCAGAGGCGGCATCCATCCAGGCGTCGAAGTCTTCCCGGCCGTGTCCCGGCGCGGTGTGGACGAATCCGGTGCCGGCATCGTCGGTGACATGATCGCCGGCGAGCATGGGCACGGGGAAATCGTAGCCGCCACCCAGACTTTTGAGGGGATGCGAAAGCGTAAGATTTTCAAGCTCTTCGGCGCCAACGTTGCGAAGCCGATTCAGGGTGACCTTGGCCTTCGCGGCAGCGTCGTCTGCAAGTTTCTCGGCAAAGATCAGCTTTTCGCCGGGCTGGGGACCAAAGGCGTTCTCGGCCGCGGTGACCTCGTAGAGACCATAGTTGATGCGCGGCGAGTAGTTGACGGCGCGGTTGCCGGGGATTGTCCACGGCGTCGTCGTCCAGATGACGACGCTGGCATCAAGCAGATCGAGCGACGTCTGCGTCAGCTTGGGATCCAAGGCTGGCTGCCCATCCTCGATGCTGATGACCTGGCGAGCGAGGCTGACGACCGGAAACTTCGCCCAGATCGTGTCCGACTCATAGTCCTGGTATTCGACCTCCGCCTCGGCCAGCGCGGTGCGCTCGACGACGCTCCACATCACCGGCTTGGAGCCGCGATAGAGCTGGCCGGACATGGCGAATTTCAGCAGCTCGCCGGCGATGCGCGCCTCGGCGTGGAAAGCCATCGTCGTATAGGGATTGTCGAAGTCGCCGACGACGCCAAGCCGCTGGAATTCGGAACCCTGCACCTTGATCCAGTGCGCCGCAAACTCGCGGCATTCCTGCCGGAACTCGTTGACCGGCACCTCGTCCTTGTTCTTGCCCTTGGCGCGGTACTGCTCTTCGATCTTCCATTCAATCGGCAGGCCGTGGCAATCCCAACCGGGTACATAGTTCGAGTCATAGCCGCGCATCTGGAATGAGCGGGTGATGACGTCCTTGAGGATCTTGTTCAGCGCATGGCCGATATGGATGTTGCCATTGGCATAGGGCGGGCCGTCGTGCAGCACGTATTTTTCGCGGCCGGCAGCGTCTTCGCGCAACTTGCGGTAAAGGTCCATATCGTGCCAGCGCTTGACCAGCAGCGGTTCCTTTTCCGGCAAACCGGCGCGCATCGGAAAATCCGTCTGCGGCAGGTAGAGCGTTTTGGAATAGTCGATCGTCTCGGCGGTCTCGGTATCAGTCATTCGTCTGCCATATGCGTTTTCCGGCGGCAAAAGAGCCCGGGCGTTGAAGTTCTTCGCTTTGACACATATCGTCTTCCCAAAACCGGACCCACTTTTGGGCGATATGCGTTGATGATCTGGAAAAAGCGCGAGAGGCCGCGCGCAAGATTCCCGGCGGCTCCGGCGGCGGTCAAGCCGCCCGGAACACCGGGCCTGTAATTCGTATCGCAGTCGCGAGAAGGCGCGAAAAGCTCGTCATGGCTGGGCTTTTAACCGAGACAGGCGATATTGAAAAGCCCGAACTCTGATGCTTCCTTGCGTTAGGTGCCAATTGCGCATACATTTGTAGGCAAATGGCCTGCAGTACCAAGGAAACAATTCATGTCGGTCGCAGCAAGGGCAATTCGCGCAACACACGACTTTTCCGTCCCTACAGACAAGATCGATCATCTGCGCAGTCTGGGTTTCAGTAGCGAAGAACTCTATCGTATCGTTGCCCCCCGCCGCACGCTGGCGCGTCGCAAGGAACATGCCGAGCCGCTTTCGCCAGCTGAATCCGACCGCGCCCTGCGCCTTGAACGCATCGCCGAGCAGGCGGATCGGGTATTCGGTAGCCATGAGAAAGCCCAGCGTTGGCTGAGAAGCGAGATCATAGCATTGGATGGTGCAAGGCCGATCGATCTCCTTGAGACAGAGACCGGCGCCCACGTCGTTTCCGACGAGCTTATCCGTATCGACTTTGGCATGCTTGCCTGACGATGCGCATCTGGCGCATCTCCAATTTCGCGGATCTCTCGGGTCGTGGCGGAACGCTCGTTGATGGAAGATGGAACAGGCGCGGGATGCCCATCGTCTATTGCACCGACCACCCTTCGACGGCACTGCTGGAGATACTGGTGCATGCGACGCGCGAAACCGTTCCGGAAACCTACCAGCTTATCGAAATCGACGTTCCGGACGGAATAGAAATGACCGAACCGGTTATCCATGACGGCTGGGACAAGGACATGGAATCGACACGGCGACAGGGCACGGACTTTCTCTCGGCCAATCGTTACGCGCTCATGAAAATCCCTTCGATCATAATGCGCAAGGCAAACAACTATCTGCTCAACCCGACCCATGACGATGCGTCACGCATTACGATTGCGGGCCTATACCATTATCCGTTCGACAGCCGTTTGATCAAATGAGCCGACGCCCGCCCGCTCACATCGAGAAATCGAAGCGGTAGGTTGTCGACACGCCGATCGTGAACTGGTTGCGATCGCCGCGCTCCTTGACCAGGCTGGAATCGCCGGCTGGGCCCATCAGGCGGGAATATTCGCCGAACAGACTGGCCGTCATCGGCTCGGTCACCTTCCAGGTCACCGCGCCGCCCAGGCCCGCCGACTTCACCCCGCCACCGGGATGATATTCGCTGAGCCCCGAGGCTAGGGACTCCTCGGCATCAACGCCGTAATAGGCGTCGAAATAGTCCGATGAGGCGAATGAAACGCGCGGCCCGCCCGAAATCCTGACATCGGGCGTCACATCGTAAAAGGCGTCGGCGGCAATGTCGGCGACAAAGCCGTTATGGGCGCGAATGCCATGCCGCAATTCGGCGCGGGCACGCAGCCAATCCAAAGGATAGAATTCGAAGAAGCCGCCGGCCTCGCCGCCCCAGCGCACCGGGTCGAGACCCTTCAACTCGTCGGCATCACCACCGTCGCGGGAAAACAGGAACTTGCCTGTCAGGCCGGCGCGGACGCCGCCATCGTCGATCAATGCCAACGAGATATTGTCGTTGCGCGAGGTGAAGCGCGCCGCGGGACCAGCCTTGCCGAGCGAGATGATCGGCGAGGCGCTGAGCAGGTACTTTTTGCCGCCTTCGAAATTCGGGGCAACCATGCCGGTGGCGCCGACCGTCAGGTACCAGTCTCCGGACATCCAGCCGAAGGTGCCCTCGCCTGCCTTGGCAACGCCGCAGGTGCCGAGCATGAATGCGGCCAAGACCGTCGGGACAGACCGCATCATTACTCCATACGTCGAACGCGTTGACGAACACTATCAGCCTTCATCCAAGCCATGGCGCCAGTTCGGTAAAATTTGACTTAATGTCCGTAACCTTGGCAGCGTTGGCCGGGCTGTTTTCCGCATTGCAGCGAATTGTACTGCCGCACCAAGATTCCAGATCAAGACGTTTGGAATGCGCCAGCAGCTGCTTCGGCAGGGGTTATAAATATTCGCGGGCAAACATGCCCGCGCTGTGAAGAGCGCGCCGACCGGCACCCAGCCCCGCATTCCAAACCGGCCAAGCGTGAATCATATGCGGCCAAATTTCGAGACGTACTTTGACGTCAGCCGCGCCAGCGGCTTCCGCGAGCCGAGTTGCGTCCGACAACAGCGTCTCGGCCGAACCGACTTGTATAAGCATTGGGGGAAATCCGCTCAGATCGGCGAACAAAGGCGAGATCAGCGGATCGCGCCGACCAACGCCATTGGGAACATAGGCGGTTGCCAGTTCCCCCAAATACGCCCGGTGGATGATAGGGTCGATTGCGTCCTTTGTTGATAGTGTCGCGCCGGACATCGAAAGGTCCGTCCAGGGCGAACACAGCCAAAGACATCGCGGCAACCGCTCGCCTGCCGTGCGCAATATACTGACAAGGCACAGGGTGAGGTTGCCGCCCGCACTGTCTCCCCCAACCACGGTGCGATCCGGCGCAATGCCCTGCCGCCTCAGAAAGCGCCATGCGGTGAGTGCGTCTTCATGTTGCGCAGGGAAAGGATGTTCCGGCGCGCGTCGATAGGCGATCGCTAGGGTGCGCATTCTCATTGCCCGACCTGCCTCGGTCACCATTCGACGATGACTTTTAAGAGAGCCGGAGCAGTAGCCGCCACCGTGGAAAAAGAGCAGAATCTTATCCCTGTCACTGCCAGGCGCCAGAGACCACTCTCCCTCGAGGCCATCGAAAACCACATGCTCGCATCGGACGTCCTCCGCGACCGGCCAGACCGAACCGACTTCGTCGAGCCGTGCCCGGCGTTCGTCCCAGCGGACCGTTCGTGGTTTTGACGTCAACAGCCTGCAGACGGCGTTGATCTCCAGCAGATCGCGGTGTTCGTCCATATCGCTCATTTTGCTTCCCAGCCTCATCAAGCGTAGAAAACGGTATACAGCAGCAGCTGCACGTCATCGATAAAGGGCCAATGCCAGCGCTGGGAATTTTTCGTTACACTTGCGCCATGGCGAATACACGGGACGACGGGTCGCCCGTAAACCCGCTTGTCATCTTTTAGCACTGGCCCACCCCTGCACACGATCGAATATTCCATCTGGTATTTGGCCGCTTCGGATCAAAAGCGAAGGTCTGGCAAGCGGATCGCTCGGGAGTGTGGCGCTCACAGCCTGCTCGCTGGACGGGCAAGGCGATCGGCGCTACCTTTCGGAACAAAGAAGCTAGGCAACCTTGACGGAGAAGGGCAATGACCGTGCACAGCGATGCCATGAAAGACGCCATTGGCCAGACGCGGGCGAAGTGGGGATGGTTCGTCGCGCTCGGGGTGCTGCTGCTCATCTTCGGCGGCATTGCTTTCGGCAATCTGTTCATCGCAACCGTCGCCTCGGTTTATGTCGTCGGCTGGCTGATGCTGATGGCCGGCGTCATCGAGATCATTCATGCGTTCGGCGTGAAGACATGGGGCCGCTTCTTCTATTGGCTGCTCAGCGGCCTTCTCTACGCCGTCGCCGGGTTCTTCGCCTTCTACAATCCACTGCTGGCCTCGGCGGTGCTGACATTCCTCCTGGCGGTCGCGCTGCTTGCCTCAGGCGTGCTCCGGGCCTGGGTCGGCTACAGCCACCGGCCGCAGCCGGGCTGGGGCTGGGTGGTCACGGCCGGCGTCATCAGCGCGCTGGCGGGACTGGTCATCGCCATGGGCTGGCCGGTCAACAGCGTGTGGGTGCTCGGCCTGTTCCTAGCCGTCGACCTGATTTTCCAAGGCTGGACCTTCATTGCCGTCGGCCTGGCGCTGAAGAGATAAATTGTGATCGACCTGGCGGATTGCAGGATGCCGACAGGTAATGCTCGTCGTTCATTTCTATCGCATACCTTCGAGATTGGCTGAAAATCTTAGCTTCGTCATCCCAGGGCGAAGCAGGAGCGAAGCGACGCGGACGACGACGGCGCGGGTTGTCAAAACGCGATCGCGCGGTCCAGCCCGGAAAGCGGCCTGACGCCGGCGAGCAGTGCCTTGGCCTCGGCCTCGTCACGCTTCATCTGGGCGACCAGCGCGTCAAGCCCGTCGAACTTCACCTCCGAGCGCAGGTAGCCGAAGAAGGACACGGCACAAATCTCGCCATAGAGGTCGCCGGAAAAGTCGAAGACGAAGGTCTCCAGCAATGGCGCGCCATTGTCGTCGACCGTCGGCCGGCGGCCGAAGCTGGCGACGCCATCATGAAGGGAACCGTCGGCGCGGCGGAAGCGGACGGCATAAATCCCTTCCTTGAGGGTGGCTTCCGGCGAAAGCCTCATGTTTGCGGTCGGAAAGCCGAGTGTCCGGCCGAGCTGCTGGCCGCCGATCACCTCCGCCTCGACGGTGAAACGGTAGCCGAGCAAGCCGGCGGCCTCGGCCACATTGCCCTCGCACAGCAGCGTGCGTATGCGGCTCGACGACACCACCTCGGCGCTTTCGTCGCGAAACGCATCGACCAGCGTGACGCCGAAGCCGTGGCGCTCGCCGGCAGCCATCAGATAGGCCGGACCGCCCTGGCGGTCCTTGCCGAAATGGAAATCGAAGCCGGTGACGGCGTGGCTTATGCCGAGGTTGCGCTCGAGCACGCCGGTGACGAAAGCCTCCGCCGACAAGGAGGCGAACTCGCGTGTGAACGGCTGCTCGACCAGCGCCGCAAAGCCCAGATGCGACAACAGCCGCGCCTTCATCGGCGGCGGCGTCAGCACGAACAACGGCATGTCCGGCCTGAAAACCTTTCGCGGATGCGGTACGAAGGTCAGCACCAGGGCGGGTACGCCGCGACGCTCCGCTTCGGCACGCGCGCGTTCGAGCACCGCCTGGTGGCCGCGGTGGACGCCGTCGAAATTACCGATAGCCACTACGCCGCCGCGCAGATGAGCCGGCAGCGGTGCGGTTGCGGAAATGCGTTCGAACATTACCGTCATGGCTTGAACCTATTGCAGTCTGGGAATCACCGCGACCGGCCTGTAGCCGTATTTTTCCAGAAAGGCCGCGAGCCTGGCCGGATCCGGCTGCAGCGTCTCACCGTAATCGCGGGCATGGATGCCGCCCGATACGTAGAGCACGTCGAAGCCATTGTCGGCCGCGCCCTTGATATCGGTCATCATGCCGTCGCCGATGGCCAGAACTTGTGAACGCTCGACCGGGCGGCCGAGAATGACGGCGACCTCCTTCATGGCGACGTCATAGACCGGCGCGTAGGGTTTGCCGGCGATCAGCGTGCGTCCGCCAAGCTGTGCGTATTCGCGGGCCAAAGCGCCTGCGCACCAGATCATCCGTTCGCCGCGCTCGACGACGATGTCGGGATTGGCGCAGATGAAGGGCAGGTTCCTGGCACGCAGCCGCCGCAGAAGATCGGCATAATCTTCCGGCTTCTCCACCTCGTCGTCGAACAGGCCGGTGCAGACCACGCCGGATGCTTCGAACTCCTCGACGAGCTCGACGTCGAGGCCCTCATAGAGCGTGAAATCCCGATCGGCGCCTATATGGAAGATCTTTCGCGGCCCTTCGGCGATCAGATCGCGGGTAACGTCGCCGGACGTTACGACACGGTCGTAGGCAGCGGGAGGAACGCCGATGGCGTTCATCTGCGCCACCACGTCGGCGCTGCGGCGCGGCGAATTGGTGATCAGCACGACAGGTATTCTCGCCGCGCGAGCAGCGATCAGCGCGGCAGCCGCCGCCGGGAAATGCCATTCGCCATTATGCACCACGCCCCAGACGTCGCACAGTATGGCTGAATAGGCTCCCGACAAGTCTGCGAGCGAACCGATGATGTCGGGCGAATCCGCCATGCCGTTGTCCCTGTACCATGATGCTTGCAAGCGCCGCGACCGACGGTCCGTAGCGGCCGGCCCGGATTAACCGAAGCGCTTCGCCCTGTCACCAGCTTTCATTGTGTCCGCAAGATTGTCGTCCGGGAACTAAGGCAGGCGGCCCGGCGCTGGCGCAAAGGCTCCTGCCCTCATGCCCTTGCGGATGATGGAAGCATGTGGTGAGTGTCCCCATCCGGAGATGCGCTCTTGCCTGAACCCGCCAACCACCTTGCCTTCGCGCTGGTCTGCCTCGGCATGGTGCTGACGCCCGGCCCGAACATGATTTATCTGATCTCGCGCTCGCTGTCGCAGGGGCCGAAGGCCGGGCTCATCTCGCTGGGCGGCGTGGCGCTCGGTTTCTTGTTCTATGTGCTGTCGGCGGCGTTCGGCATCACCGCGCTGCTGCTTGCCGTGCCGTTCGCCTATGACGTGCTGCGCCTTGCCGGCGCACTCTATTTGCTGTGGCTCGCCTGGCAAGCGGTGAAGCCCGGCGGGCGCTCGCCCTTCCATATCCGCGAACTGCCGAAAGACAGGCCACGCAAGCTGTTCGCCATGGGCCTGATGACCAACCTGCTCAACCCGAAGGTGGCAGTGCTCTATCTGTCGCTGCTGCCGCAATTCATCAGCCCTGGCAAGGGCCCACGTGCTGTCGCAGCTTCTGATGCTCGGTGCCACGCAAGTCGCGATCAGCCTGACCGTCAACGCCATCATCGCGGTGACGGCCGGCTCGATCGCCGTTTTCCTCGCCGGGCGGCCCTTATGGATGGTGATCCAGCGCTGGATGATGGGCACGGTGCTGACCGCGCTGGCCGTCAAGATGGCAACCGACGCGCAACGCTGATCGGTCCTACATCGGCCGCCTGACCTGCTCCGCCCGCTCCGGTTCGACCACCCTGCGATAAAGATGCCAGGTCGCGTGGCCAAGGATGGGCATGACGACGGCAAGCCCGGCAAATAGCGGGATCGAGCCGATGACCAGGAGCACGGCGACCGTCAGGCCCCACAGCGCCATCTGCAGCGGGTTTGTCAGAACGGCGCGCGCCGACGTCTCGACTGCCGAGACCGCGCCGACATCGCGGTCGAGCAGCAGCGGAAAGGCGACGACGGTCGTCGCCAGCACGATCGCGGCGAAGGCGAACCCGGCCAGGTTGCCGAGCAGGATCAGCGTCCAGCCCTTGCTGGTCGTCAGCACCTCGCGAATAAAGCCGGCAATAGAGGCCGGAGGCTGATTGCCGTACAGGCTGGTGTAGATCGACTGCGCGGTGAACAGCCAGAGCAGGAACAGTACCAGCAGCATGATACCGATGACTGCAATCGCGGGGAGCGCCGGCGAGTGGCGCACGTCGAGCGCATGCCACCAGGATGTATCCATGCCGAACTCGCGCCGGCGGCTGATTTCGTAAAGGCCGATAGCCGCGAACGGACCAACCAAAGCGAAGCCGGACATCAGCGGATAGATGAGCTGGATGGCGTTCGAGCCCGAGGTCCACTGGGTCAGGATCAGGCCGACCACCGGATAGATCAGGCACAGGAACACATAATGCGACGGCTTGGCCCAGAAATCCTCGACGCCGAGACGGAGCGCATCGATCAGATCCTCGGTGCTGATGCGGCGCACCGTGGGCTGTACATGCATTCCACGTGCATCAGCCATGACATGAAAGCCGGCCATAACCTTTCTCCCGTGTGTCGGGGCGGTCACCGCCAGGATGGCCGCCCGCAGCTGCCACTTCAAGAACGGTGACATGATAGCCGATCTGGGCGTGCTTGTCGCCAGCGCCCGGCGCCAGGGCGCCGGGCGCTGAGCGAACAGTTACGCCGCGAAGCGATCGATCACCTCGGCCAGCGGCAAGTGACCGAAGCAAGCGCCTGACCCGGCGGGCTTTTCGCCAGCCTCGACAGCGAGCGCGTATTGCACGGCCGGATCGGCTTCGATGCGGCGGCGTAGCGCCGCCAACTTTGGGTAAGCGGCGCCGTCGACCGCCTGGTGGAACTCCGCCCAGCGCGCCACGCCGATCAACGTGGTGTCGGCAAGCGTCAGCCGCTCGCCGATCAGGAAATCCGTGTCGAGGATCATCGCCTCAAGCTGGTTATGGCGGTTGGTAACGACCTTGCGGCCGAAATCACGCAAGGTCGCCAGCAGCACCGGTTCGGCCGACTCCATTTCATATGCCGCCCAGAGCGGGGTGAAGGCGGCGGTGAAGCCGGTGTTTATGAAGGCGACCAGCTGGTGCATCCGGTCGGCCTCCGGCGAGCGAGGATCGAAGCTGATACGGCGTTGCGTATCGCGGGCTTCGAGCCAGGCGGCAATCGCCATGGTCTCGGTGAGCACCCTGCCCTCCTCCGTGATCAACACCGGCGTTTCCTGACGGCCGTTGATGCTGGCATAGGCCTCGTTCTTCATCTCAGTGAGCATGTCGACACGACACAGGCGATAGGGTTGTCCGAGGCGTTCAAAAGCAGCGACAAGCCGCATCGAACTTCCCAGCGGGAAGCCGTAAAGGAGAATAGGTTCCATTTCTTTGTCTCTTCCATGTTAGGGGTCACGCTGCGCAGCGAAACTTGACCCTAAACGCTGGTCGCCCCATGTAAATTAGGCACTATTCTGTAACCAGGTCCCCGCCATGAAAGATGTCGTCTCACGCTGCCCGATCGAGGAGACCATGCGTGTGCTCAGCGGTCGTTGGCCCACCTTGCTGCTCTATTATCTCAAGGATGGTACCAAGCGCTTCAGCGATTTGAGACGTGACAACCCGGCAGTGTCGCACCGCATCCTGGCGCTGAAACTGCGCAAGCTGGAGGAAGCCGGGATCGTGCGGCGAACGGCGCATGCCGGCTATCCACTCCGTGTGGATTACGACCTCACGGAGCCCGGCCTCAAGCTTGTGCCGCTTATCGACGCCCTGGGCGACTGGTGGGAACATACCGAAGACGATCGGGCCGGCCGGGTTTCATCGACGCCGGAAACCAAACTCGTGGCGGCGGAATAGCCGACCGGCGATCACCGCGCCGCAAAGAACTGCCGGCGAGAGCCCAGCGCGCGCCAAGCCGTTCATACATTAGATGCCGCAAGACCAAGCGGCCGGCTTATGGGGCGCGCCATTGTGGCCGGCCAAACCGGGCAAGGCGCGGGCCATCCAGCACCAACTCCTGTAGCATGGCTCGCCAATCCCGATTCACCTGACCCGCCGTTCGATCTCATTGCCCGATCAGATCGGCTGACCATGCTGGATGGCTGTCGCTTTCGATTCTGACGTGAATGAAGAGCCTACTTATCCTCTTGAAGTTTCTCCTGAGACTTTGCCATTTGATCGTCCCCAAGTTCCATATTGTGCATCGTTGCAATCAACCATTCATCATGATCCCGCGTCGCCACTACGCTGATTAATCCGTGCCGAGGCGGCCATTCGTTTCCCATCGGATCGAGCGCGCCAGTCATGGACCACCGCAGGTCGAGCGTGGCAACATCCGGGCGAACAAGCCTGTTCCGCACGCTTTCGGCGGATAGGTGGCTGTGCTTGAACATCTTCTCAAAAATTGGGGCATGGAACTGCTCGATCTTGTCACGTCCAGTCGCCTGCATACCGAAGACGTTGGTAAATTCGGCATCTGCCGCGAATACGGCGGCAAAGGCGCGAGCATCGTGACGATTCCAAGCGTCGATCAGCCTGTGCGCGACACTTTCCACCCCTTCAGTGCGGACGTTGCCGATAGCCATACTGACCTCCTGTCATATAGTTCGGTTGCCATACTATATGGGTACCATATAAGTTTGGAAAGATGGATAATCAGCCATACACGCAGTCTCTGCTTCTCTATGCTTATCAATCGTCGGCGAGCGCTTTGGTCCAGGTTCTCCGGGAGAGCGGCCATTCGGCAATCAAGCCCAAACACGGCGCTGTATTCGCCAACATCGACGCGGAGGGAACCCGACCCAGCGTCCTCGCGGAGCGTGCGGGCATTGGCAAAGCATCGATGGGTGAGTTGATCGATGAACTGGAGCGCCTCGGTTATGTTCGGCGCTCGCATGATCCGAACGACCGACGGGCCAAATTAATCGTTGCAACTGACGCGGCGCTTGCGGTGATCCGGATCGTCCACGATTTCAATCAGCGTCTCGAAGACCAATACCGGAGGCTGCTTGGTGCTCAGGCGTACGAATCGCTGCGGTCGTCACTGCAAGCGATATCCCCCAGAGAAAATTTGCAACCGAGGATACCTCGTCAGCGCTCGTGAAGCCGCAGAGATGGGGCAAAAGAAACTGTCTGTCCGTGAATGCCCGACTGGTATCGAGCCGGAAACCATCATCACGCATTTTCACCGCCCTGCCCGGCAAAAGCCATGATCGCGCTTATGTCAGGCGGGCATGACCGTTATGAAAATCGAAAATTATGGGGCCCAACCAAGCCTAAGCAGGCGCGTGCTGCTCAGAGCTGCCGGCCTTGGCGCTCTTGCCGGGCTCGTCGCCTGCGCCACCGTGCTGCCCACTGGCGAAGCCGCCGGTGTCTCTGCCTCCGCCGCTGGCACGCTGGCCGGCATCCGCGCTTCGGCGGGTCTCGGGCCGCTTGTCCCCGATGCGCAGCTCGAGCAGGCAGCGCTGCAGCAGGCCGGCTATATGGCGCGCGGCCGCCGAATGAACCACACCACCGGCTGGGGCAAGGACTTTGCCTCGCGCGTCAAAGACAATGGCATTGCCGGCGCTGCCGCCGAAAACATCGCCGAAGGCCGCTTCGACCAACAGAAGCTGTTTGACATCTGGGTGCATTCGCCAGGCCACCGCCGCAACATGCTCGACCCGCGCTTCACCCGCTTCGGTCTCGCTTACGTGCGCGACGGCCGCGACAGCACGCTTCGCTACTGGTGCCTTGTGCTCGGCAGATAACTTCCGCCATTTGGTCGGCGGAAGCCTGCTGGCGACCGATCCGTCAGCCTTTGCGGCCGCCGCCGAGCAATTCCTCGATGTCCTGCGCGCAAACCGGCCTGCTGAAATGATAGCCCTGCATTTCGTCGCAATTGTTCCTGCGCAGGAAAGCGACCTGATCATCTGTCTCAACGCCCTCGGCGATGACCCTCAGGTTGAGATTTTGCCCCAATGAAATCACCGCGCTGGCCACAGCCTGATCGTTCTCGTCGGCGGCGAGATCCTTGATGAAGGACTTGTCGATCTTCAGCCGCGCCACGGGAAAGGTCTTGAGAGCGCTGAGGCTGGAATAGCCGGTGCCGAAATCATCGATCGAGATCTGGACACCCAGGCTTTGCAGGGCGTTCATGGTGGCGACCGCCAGCTCGATATCCTGCATGATAAGGCTCTCGGTCACCTCCAGCTCGAGATACCTAGCCTCCAGGCGGCTGTCCTTCAGCGCGCTGACGATGCGATCGATCAGGTTGCGCTCCCTGAATTGCCGCGCCGACACATTCACGCAAACGGTCAAGGGCGGCAGTCCAGCGTCTTGCCAGGCTCTGTTCTGCCGGCACGCCTCATGCAGAACCCAGTCGCCGATCGGTACGATCAGACCTGTCTCCTCGGCGGTCGGGATGAACATCGTCGGCATTACCGTGCCAAGCGTTGGATGGTTCCAGCGTATCAGCGCCTCGACCGCAAAAATCCGACCTGACCGAAGGTCCACCTGCGGCTGGTAGAGCAGCGTGAATTCCGAACGCGCCAAGGCGTTTCGCAACTCTTCCTGAAGCACGAATTTTTCATGCGCCCTGGTGTTGAACTCGGGAGCGTAAAACTGGAAATTGTCGCGGCCGAACTCCTTGGCGCGATACATGGCCGCATCGGCATTTGCCAGCAGCGTATCGGGATCCGTTCCATCCTTGGGATAATTGGCAATGCCGATGCTGGCCGTCGCCCGCACCAGATGTGCTCCGAGCCGAACCGGCTCGGCGAGTGCAGCCCTGAGCTTTTGCAACGTCTCGGAAACGAGATCAACGTTCGCCGGCTGGTCGAACAGCACGATGACAAATTCGTCACCGCCAAGCCGCACGACGGTATCGGTCGCCCTTACGCAGTCGACCATGCGACTAGCGACGGTCTTCAGAAGCTCGTCGCCGGCATTGTGGCCGAGCGTGTCGTTGACGAATTTGAAATTGTCCAGATCGATGAACACCACCGTCACCCAGCGATCGTATCGCTGGGCGTACAAGACCGCCTGTGAAAGCCGATCCTCCAACAAGGCGCGATTGGGAAGCCCGGTCAGCACGTCATGGTTGGCCATGAAGTGGATCCGGTCTTCGGCCTGTTTGCGTTCGATGGCGATCCCGGCGATGCGCGTGGTGAAATCGATGAGGCGAGTCTCGGCCTCGGTCGGTTCGCGCACCGTCATCGAATACATCGCAAAGACGCCAAGCACGGCGCCCTGATGCGACAGGATCGGGGTCGACCAGCATGAACGCAAACCGTGCGGCCGCGCGAGTTCGCGATAATCCTGCCAAAGCGGATCGCGCATGATGTCAGCGACGATCACCGGCTCGCGCCGATAGACTGCGGTTCCGCAAGACCCTGCTCCGGGGCCGACCGCGGCGCCGTCGACGGCGTCGGTGTAGTCTCTCGCCAGGCTGGGCGCGGCGGCGTGACGCAAGTGGCTGCCATCCTTGTCGAGCAGCAAGACCGAACCGAATATCCCCGCCAGTTGGGATTCGACCAGACGCATGAGCCGCTCGAGCACATCTTCGAGGGGAGCGCTCTTTGCGATCATCTCGAGGATATGCGCCTGCCCGTCGCGCAGGATTTCGGCCTGCTTGCGCGCAGTGATGTCGCGGGCAATGCCGACGAGGCCGAAAATGTTGTTTTGAACGTTGCGCAACGGCAGTTTCGTCGACAGGAACCATTTGCCGGTGCCTGACGCATCGATGACGAACTCTTCCTCGTCGATCATCGGTTGTCCGTCGCGCATCAGTTGCTGCTCGATGAAGCGAAATTTCTGCGCAAGTTCCGGCGCATGAAGGTCGAAGTCGCTCAGACCGATCATGTCGCTCGTACTGTCCCGACCGCTGTCGGACGCAATGGCTCGGTTCGCGACGACGAAGCGGCTCTCGGTGTCCTTCACCCACATGTAGTCAGGCACCAGGTCGATCAGCATCTGCAAGGAGATACGCTCGTCAACGACCAAGCGATTGGCGCTGAGCTCGCTGATGTCCTCGTGCGTGGCCACCCAGCCGCCGTCAGGCATTGGTTGATGGCAGACCTGAATTGTCCGGCCATCGGCGAGCTCAGCTGTCCAGTTCCCCGAAGCCGTGCCCGAATTGACCGCCCGGGCCAACCCCAGATAGGCGTCCGCATTCATTGCCGAGGTCCCGACAGCGACGCGCCGCTCGACGATTTCGCGCAGCGCCACACCCGGCTGCAATTGCTCCGGTGCAAGGCGATAGATTTCCGCGTAGCGTCGGTTGCACAGGATCAGCCGTTCATCGGCGTCAAAGAAACAGATGCCTTGCGAGATGTTCTCTATCGCGGTCTGGAACCGCAATGCCTGGTCCTGAAGCGCCGCAATCGTGGAGCGAAGTTCGCGCTCGAGGACTTCGTACGAGGTGGTCGCCAGTTTTGCCAGCGTCGTCAGATTGGCGGACTCGGGCGCTTCGGCGGTTTGCCTGGATGATTTCGTGGCCAAACACAATTCCTCCCGCTGATGCTTGAGGCAAGCAATGGAGGCTCGCCTTCAACCCAAAAGCGAGTGCATATTGGTCCGGATATACTAATGGCAGGTGAACCCAGCTCAACGCCGACGCGACCGGGACAGCCAACGGAAGCCTCGTGCCGGTCGCGGTTGCCGTAAGCCCTGAGGCTTAGTCCATATGCGCGGCAGGCGCCCCACCGGCGGGCGGTGCGGCCTTTGGCTTGCGCAGCAGGAAAACAAACGGGACGGCAAGCAGTGTCATCATCATCAGCAGCTTGAAGTCATTGACGTAGGAGATCATCATCGCCTGGACATTGACCATGCGATCCATCAGTGACAGCGCCGTCGCATCGCCGCCCGCCGCTGCCGGCGATGCCGCCCAGAGGTTGGGATTGAACGGATTGATGTAGGCCGAAAGCTCGGCATGATTGATCTGCGTGTTGCGTACCAGCAGAACCGTCACCACCGACACGCCGATCGACGAGCCAAGATTGCGCACCAGGCTGAACAACGCCGTGGCATCGGTACGGAAGCGTGCGTCAAGCGTGGCGAAGGCTACGGTCGACAGCGGCACGAACACCATGCCCATTCCCAGGCCCTGGATGACGCCGGAACTGAGGATCAGCCAGTCGTCCATCTGCGGCGAGAAGCTGGACATCGTGTAGAGCGACTGCGCGGTTAGCAGGAAGCCGATGACGACGAGGATCCTGGCATCGATCCTGTGCATGATCCGCCCGACGAACAGCATCGCGATCATCGTGCCGACACCACGCGGCCCCAGGACAATGCCGATGGTGAGGGTCGGATAGCCGAAGATGGTCGACAGCATTGGCGGCAGCAGCGACATGCTCGCCAAGATGAGCACGCCCATGACAAAGATGAACGCCAGCCCGGTGACGAAATTGCGATCGAGGAAGATCTTCGGGTCGATAAAGGGGTGCTCCGCCGTCAATGTGTGAATGGTGAACACCCAGAAGCCGGTGATGGAAAGACCGAGCTCGATCCATATCTCGATCGAGGAAAACCAGTCGACCTCGCCGCCGCGATCGAGCATCAGCTGCAGCGCGCCGACACCGAGCGAGAGCATGGTGAAGCCGAAGAAATCGAAGCTACGCACCCGCCGGGCAACGCTGGGAAGATACGCCGCCATGCCGAGGAAGGCGATGATGCCGACCGGCAGGTTGATGAAGAACACCCAGCGCCAGTTGAAATTCTCGGTCAGCCAGCCACCCAGCGTCGGGCCAAGGATCGGTCCCAGCATGATGCCGGCGCCCCAGATGGCCATGGCTTGGCCGTGGCGTTCCCTAGGGTTGATGTCAAGCAGGAAGGTCTGCGACAGCGGCACGATGGCGGCGCCGAACACGCCTTGCATGAGCCGGAACAAAACGATGGTCTCCAGGCTCCAGGCGATGCCGCACAGCATGGAGAAGACGGTGAAGCCGACCACGGCCGTCAGGAACAACTCCTTGCGACCGAAGCGGTCGGCAAGCCAGCCGGTCACCGGCGTCATGATCGCCGCGGCAACGATGTAGGAGGTCAGCACCCAGTTGATGTTGTCGGGGGAGGCGCCGAGATCGCCGGTCATGGTCGGCAGCGCAACGTTGGCGATCGTCGTGTCGAGCGCCTGCATGATCGTCGCAAGCATGAGCGCGACTGTAATCAGGCCGCGGTGCGGTACTTCGCGAAAGGGTTCTGGGCTGCTCATGACGTAAAACTTCCAGCAGGTAACAAAAACGTGTACATTGGGTTTCCGGACGGCGAGGCCCTCGCTGTAGAGAGACCCTCATCGCGGTGGGACGCGAGCATCGATGTGGGGGTTACATCAACTGAGCGTCTCGACAAGCGGGCGCCTGCCGCCCGGAAACCTGAGGACCGAAGACCCTGCGCGGAGTTGTTTGCTCAGGCAGGCTACAGCGCAGCCCGTTTACGCATTCAACTTTTCCTGCGCCTCCTTCGGACCAATCCTGCATCCATTTCGCCGTTTGCTATGCGGCCGCTGTTCGGCCTCCTTACTTGGCCTCGCCCGCCGTGGCGCCGCGGAAAATGCTCGGCAGCCCGCGGGAAACGCCGGTGTCCACCGTGACCGTAGCGCTCATGCCGGTGCGCAGCGCCGCCTTGGCGTCGGCATCGGCCAATTCCAGGCGGACCGGAATGCGCTGCGTGACCTTGACCCAGTTGCCGGTGGCGTTCTGCGCAGGCAGCAGCGAGAACTCGGCCCCGGTGCCGGCGCCGATCGCCTTGACGGTGGCTTCGAAGGTCTTGCCGGGATAGGTATCGACCACGATTTCGGCCTTCTGGCCTGGCTTCATGTTGGTGAGCTGGGTTTCCTTGAAATTGGCGTCGACCCAGGTGTCGCCGGTCTCGACCAGCGAAAACAGCGGCGTGCCCGAACCGACATACTGGCCAACCTTGAACGAAGCGGCCTGGCTGATGATGCCGTCGGCAGGCGCCTTGACCTTGGTCTGGACCAGATCGTAGGCCGCCTTGTCGCGTGCGGCGAGCGCCGCCATTACTGTCGGATGCTTGTCGGTTTCGATGTCGGGATTGCCGCCAAGTGCCGCCTTGGCGCTGACGATCCCCTGCTGGGCTACGGCCAGCTGCTGCTTGGCCTTGTCGAGGTCGTTCTTGGCTTCGTCCAGCGACGACTTGGCGTTGATGCCCTTCTGGGCAAGGTCGGCGGCGCGGTCATATTGCGACTGCGCGTACTGGACTTGGCTTTCGTCGGACTTCTCCTGCGCCAGCGCCTGGCTATAGGCCGCACGCAGTTGCTCGACATTGAGCCGCGCACCGGCCACCGCCGCGTCGGCCTGGGCCAACGCGATCCGATAGGGCTCGGGATCGATGGCGAACAACACGTCGCCCTGCTTGACAGACTGGTTGTCGAAAATGTCGACCTGAACGATGCGGCCCGCCGTATCGGCGGCTATCGACACCTTGGCCTGCTGCAGATTGGCGTTCTCGGTCTCCTGATAGCGGCCGCCGGTCACCCAGACATAGCTGCCGCCGGCGATCAACGCAGCGGGCAGCACAAACATCAAAAGGAAGCGGCCGGCACGGCGCTTCTTCTTCGGCACCACCGGCGCCGGAGCTACCTGCGGAGCGACCGTTACCGGAGCTGCCGCCGGCTTGGCGGGAGCTTCCATCTCCAACTTGGCCGCATTCTCATCTAGTTTGGCTACCGCGTTCATGTTGCTGCGCCTTCCGTATTCTTCACTTTTTCAGAGGGCGGCGTCTCACCATCTGCAAGATTCTGCACCATTATCTCCAGCGCCTTGACCAGGACGCGGCGATCTTCCGGTGAAACGCCAACGAGCGATTCCTCGTAAACCTCGCCGGCAAGGCTCTTGACGTGGGCGTAGGCCGCGTTCGCCTTAGCGGTCGGGAAAATCATGCGCACTCGCCTGTCGGTTGCGTCGGGACGGCGCTCGATCCAGCCGCCCTCCTCCATGCGATCGACAAGACGCGAGACGCTGATCGGTTCGATTTCGAGAAGTTCGGCAAGCCGCGCCTGCGCGACACCCGCCTCCTTGGCGACACGTACCAGAAGCCGCCATTGCGCCGAAGAAAGGCCGAAACCACTAGCGCGCGCCTCGAAGCGCTTGCGCATCAGGCGCTGCACGTCGTGGATCAAAAAGCCTAATCTGTCGATGCCGTCGGAAACCATGAGCGACATATATAATAAGCGTGCTCATAATTCAAGGAGCCCGATTGTGCCAGAGGGTGACAAATGTGCATTGCAGTCAGTGCAGGGCGATCGTGGTTAGCGATTTATTACGCCGGGCGCTTGTGACGAGCATGCGGAAGATCGGCGTTCAGATGCTCAGACTATCGATCTCATCCAGGCGGAAAAGGCTTCGACATGCGCTTGTCGGGGGTGATTGGCTACGCCGGCAAGGTAATAGCCATAGCCTGGCAGAGAGAGATCATGTGCCTTGACCAGCCTGCCAGCCTCGAGTTCGCCACTGACGACCACATCGCTGCAGATAGCGATGCCTTGGCCTGCCGCTACCGCGTCAATCGCGTGCAGCTCTTCGCGGAAACTCAAGTCCCATGCCCGGTTCGCATTGGGGATGCTGGGATCGATCGAGCGTGCGATCGCCAGCCATCGCTGCCAGGTCGGCGCTTCCGGGTCGCGGTTCGTCCAATTGAAATGGATGAGCGGGTATTGCAGCAGATCGGCGGCGCGCTCGATCTGTCGGTCGCCTCCTGCGAACAGATCCGGGCTGCATACCGGAAAGAATGCGTCCCGAAAAATTTCCTGCGCGGGAACGTCCCGCGGCATCCTGCGCGCATAGCGGATAGCAACGTCGGCGTCACCGGCTTGCAGGTCCAGAACGGCGTCTGTCCCGATGATCTCCAATGGAATGTTCGGATGCTGTTCGCGCCACTTCGACAGGCGCGGAACCAGCCATCGGCTGGCAAATGCATTTGGGCTCGTCACGCGCAACGGGCGTTGGCCAACACCGGCCGAGGCTGATGCTATTGCCGCAGCGAAAGCGTCGAAGCCGCTGCAAATTACCGGGAACAGCCGTTCGCCCACGCCTGTGAGCACGAGCGGTCGTGGGCGCCGCCGGAACAGCAGTTGCCCACAGACCTCCTCCAGCAATCGAATCTGGTGGCTGATGGCCGTTGGCGTCACTCCGAGTTCCGTCGCGGCCTTCCTGAAGCTCATCAGCCTGGCAGCGGCTTCGAAGGCGCGAAGCGATCCGAGCGGCGGAAGTTTTCTCATCCACGCAGTTTAGATGAATTTAGCTCATCCAGCGACTGAGATATTCGATTTTGCAGCGAATGGCGCCGCATGAGATCATTATGATCCGACACATGTCGGTGAACGAAAGCGGCCTGTCCAACCGTGCCGGATCACGAAGGGTCGATGAGCATGTTCAAGCTTATGGATGGTTCCGAGCCGACGTTGCAGGCGTCAGATATCGCGCGGCTCAGGCAGGCGATTCGCGGCGATCTGATCCTTCCGGACGACCCTAGCTATGACCAGGCGCGCAGAGTTTGGAATGGCATGGTCGATAAGAGGCCGGCGGCTGTGTTCTATTGCGCCGAATCCAGCGATGTCGTCACGGCGGTCAACTTCGCCCGATCGCAAGGCTTCCTCGTCGCCATCCGCGCCGGTGGCCATAACGTCGCCGGCAGTTCGGTATGCGACGGCGGCGTGGTGATCGATGTGTCCCGCATGAAGCGGATCGAAGTCGACCCGATCCGCCGTGTTGCGCGCGCAGAAGCCGGCGTGAACCTGGGCGAGTTCGACGCAGCCACTCAGGTCCATGGTCTTGCGACGACCATGGGTGTCAACGCGGATACCGGCATAGCCGGACTGACACTCGGCGGGGGGTTCGGCAAGCTTGGCCGCAAACATGGACTGAGCTGCGACAACCTTGTCGCTGTCGAAATCGTGACGGCGGACGGCCGGTTGCTCACGGCAAACGCGGCCGAATATGCAGATTTGTTCTGGGGCATCCGGGGCGGCGGCGGCAATTTCGGAATAGTCACGACCTTCGAATACAAGCTCCATCCCGTGGGTCCGCTCCTCATCGCGGGATCGATGCTATACCGCTACGAAGAGGCACGCGATGCGATGCGGTTCTATCATGCGTTCTCGAGCGGCGCCCCGGATGAGCTGAGCCTGGATGCAGCACTTGTGACGGCGCCCTCGGGCGAACGCTTCTTCAGCATATCGGCGTGCTACATCGGCCCACTCGACGAGGGCCAGCAAATCATTCAACCTCTGAGAGAATATGGCACGCCGGTTGAGTGCCAGATTGCTCCTGTCCCCTATCTTCGAATTCAATCGGCCGGGGATAGCCTCTTTCCGCGCGGGCGGCGCTACTACTGGAAGGCGCAGTTCATGCGCGAAATCACAGATCAGGCGATCGATGCCATGCTTGCGGCTTACATGACTGCACCCAGCGAATCGCTTCTGGTCCTGCAGCAGGTTGGCGGCGCCATCTCGCGAGTACCGATGGACGGAACGCCCTATGCCAACCGAGATGCTCTTTACGATTGCTTCCCGATATCGATCTGGGACAATCCGTCTGACGACGAAACGCACATCCGATGGGCGCGTGACCTGTGGGATGCAATGAGACCGTTCTCGACCGGCGGCGTCTACGCCAATAATCTCGGCGAAGAGGGCATTGATCGGGTTCTGGCGGCTTACGGCGAGAATTATCCGAGGCTGGCCGCGCTAAAAAACAAGTATGACCCCACCAATCTCTTTCGCTTGAACCAAAACATTAAGCCCGCGACCTGAGCGACCGCCGCAGGCCGATGCTCGAAATTCTGCGGCGCTGCTATAACTCCAAATTCCAGTTCTGGCCGACCAGATCCTTGCCGAAGGAATGGTGGCGCTCCTCGTCGGTCAGCTTGAACCCGGCCGCCTCGTAGATGCGGCGCGCCGAGGTGAGGACGTCGTTGGTCCACAGCGTCAGTGTTCTGTAACCCTTGGTTCGAGCAAAGCCGATGCATTCCTCGACCAACCGCCTGCCGATGCCGAGACCGCGCGCCGAAGGCTCGACATAGAGCAGGCGCAACTTCGCCACCGCGTCCGACTGGCGCACGACGAAGACCGAGCCGACGACCTCCCCTTCCCGCTCGGCGATCCAGCTGCGTTCCCATTTCGGATCAAAGGATTTGACGAAGGCACCGAGAATTTCGGCGACCAGCGCTTCATAGGTTTCGTCCCAGCCATATTCCTGCGCGTAGAGCAGGCCCTGGCGATGGATGATCCAGCCGATGTCGCCGACTTGCAGAGACCGCAGCATATAGGGAACTTTGGGCTCGGCACTTCCGCCCAGCAGACGCTGCACCGTCTGCATGGCCCTGACCAGCCTGTCCTGTTCGGCAGCCGAAAGCCGTTCGAGCAAAGCCGCGACCTGTTCGTGCGAACCCTGGTTCAGCGGCGCGAAGGCCTGCCGCCCGGCCTTGGTCAGCGCGATCGACGAGCGCCGCGCATCCGCCTCGATCGTGGCACGCTCGACCAGATCACGCTCCTCGAACTTCTTCAGCAGCCGGCTGAGATAACCGGCATCGAGGCCGAGATCGCGCGCAAGCTCGGTGGCGGTCAGGCCATCGCGATGCGCCAGCTCATAGAGCACCCGGGCTTCGGTCAGCGAGAAGTCGCTTTTCAGCAGCCCTTCGTCGAGCAGCCCGATCTGGCGGGTGTAGAAGCGGTTGAAGGCCCGCACCGCGTCGATCCGCTCCTTGCCTGGGTGATGATGAATGGTCATGGCATCCTCCTGTCCGGCAAGATCAGCCATTTAGTTGACTTAGTCAAGTATCCGTTTGAAGCAATTGTCCTGAGGATGCTCACCGGATGCCTTGACTCGCGCGAGTTGCCAGCCTATTTCAGCGCCACGTTAGCACTCCCCCAAGATGAGTGCTAACCACATGTCCGGCGCCGCCGGACGGAGGAACTGTTCTCACCATTCTCATCGAGGAATAAAAAATGGCAAAGTCGAAGTTCCGCCCGCTTCATGACCGCGTGGTCGTTCGTCGGGTCGAATCCGAATCCAAGACCGCGGGCGGGATCATCATCCCCGATACGGCTAAGGAAAAGCCGCAGGAAGGCGAGATCATCGCCGTCGGTTCCGGCGCCCGCGACGAGGCCGGCAAGCTCGTCCCGCTGGACGTCAAGGCCGGCGACCGCATCCTGTTCGGCAAGTGGTCGGGCACCGAAGTCAAGCTCAATGGCGAAGACCTTCTGATCATGAAGGAATCCGACATTATGGGCATCATCGGCTGAATATCGGCCTCACCCTCATTTAAATCTTCGGGCTTAATCCAAGCCCCTGCCAGGAGCTAAAAATGGCTGCCAAAGACGTAAAATTCTCCCGCGACGCTCGTGAGCGCATGCTGCGCGGCGTCAACATCCTCGCCGACGCGGTGAAGGTCACGCTCGGCCCCAAGGGCCGCAACGTCGTCATCGACAAGTCGTTCGGCGCACCGCGCATCACCAAGGACGGCGTTACCGTCGCCAAGGAAATCGAGCTTGAAGACAAGTTCGAGAACATGGGCGCGCAGATGGTCCGCGAAGTTGCTTCGAAGACCAACGACATCGCCGGCGACGGCACCACGACCGCGACCGTTCTGGCGCAGTCGATCGTCCAGGAAGGCCACAAGGCGGTTGCCGCCGGCATGAACCCGATGGACCTCAAGCGCGGCATCGACCTCGCCGTCGCCGACGTCGTCGCGACGCTGATCAAGAACGCCAAGAAGATCAAGACCTCGGAAGAGGTTGCCCAGGTCGGCACCATCGCCGGCAATGGCGATGCTTCGGTCGGTTCGATGATCGCTGAAGCGATGCAGAAGGTCGGCAATGAGGGCGTCATCACCGTCGAGGAAGCCAAGACCGCCGAGACCGAACTCGAAGTCGTCGAAGGCATGCAGTTCGACCGCGGCTATCTCTCGCCCTACTTCGTCACCAATGCCGAGAAGATGGT
>NZ_JAMYOQ010000020.1:0-118228 GCF_040319905.1 Mesorhizobium sp. M0833
GCCAAGCTCAACTGGCCCATCTGCTTCACTGCCATCGCGATTCCCTCCGACCTTCGTCTCAGAGAATCACAATCAGCGAATTACGCAACAGGCCCACAAGGGGAGACGGGAAGACATCGTCCTACTCCGCCGTGCCTTCCTCGTACTCCGCCGACATCGACAGCCATTTTTCCTCATGGCCGGCCAGCTGTTGCGCGAGTTGTGAGCGCTCCTTGGCCAGCCTTGTCGCGGTCGAGGGGTCCTTTTCGTAGACGGCCGGGTTGGCGAGTTCGTCCTCGATCAGGTCGATGCGCTTGCGGAGGCGGTCCATCAGCGCTTCGGTGGCGCGGATTTCCTTGGCCAGCGGCTCGAAGGCGGCGCGGCGCGCGGCTGCATCGCGGCGGCGGTCGGCCTTCGACGCTTTGTCCGCCTCGCGCTTGCCGCGGCGGTCGCCGGAGACGCCGGTGACCAGCGTCTTGTAATCCTCGAGATCGCCGTCATACGGATTGACCGCGCCGTCCTTGACCAGCCACAGCCGGTCGGCGGTCGCTTCGAGCAGATGGCGGTCATGCGAAATCAGTATGACGGCGCCGGGAAAATCGTTCAGCGCATGGATCAGCGATTCACGGCTGTCGATGTCGAGATGGTTGGTCGGTTCGTCGAGGATGAAAAGGTTCGGCCCCTCGAAGGCCGACAGGCCCATCAGGAGCCGCGCCTTTTCGCCGCCGGACAGATCCTTGGCGGCGGTATTCATCTTTTCGGTGGTCAGGCCGAACTGGGCGACGCGGCCGCGCACCTTGGATTCCGGCGCATCCGGCATCAGCCGGCGGACATGCTCATAGGCGTTTTCGTCGGGCCTGAGGTCGTCGAGCTGGTGCTGGGCGAAGATTGCCACCTTCAGCCCGGGCGCCACCGTCATGCTGCCGGTCTCCGGCTTCAGCCGGCCGGCCAAAAGCTTGGCGAAGGTCGACTTGCCGTTGCCGTTGGCGCCGAGCAGCGCGATGCGATCGTCGGCATCGATGCGCAGCGACATCTTCTTCAGGATCGGCTCGCCCTCGGTGTAGCCGACGTTGACGTTGTTGAGCGCAATGATCGGCGAGGCCACCGTCTTCACCGGCTCCGGAAAGGAGAATGGCCGCACCGTGTCGTTTACGATCGCGGCGATTGGCTTCATCTTCTCCAGCGCCTTGATGCGCGACTGCGCCTGCCTCGCCTTCGATGCCTTGGCGCGGAAGCGCTCGACGAAGGATTCCATGTGCTTGCGCGCGGCTTCCTGCTTGACGCGGCCCTTCTCCTGCAATTCGCGCTGCTCGGTGTATTGGCGCTCGAACTGGTCGTAGCCGCCGCGCCAGAAGGTCAGCTTCTTCTGGTCGAGATGAACGATCGAATTGACGGCGCGGTTGAGCAGGTCGCGATCGTGCGAAATCAGCAGCACGGTATGCGGGTATTTCGATACGTAGTTTTCCAGCCAGAGCGTGCCTTCGAGGTCGAGATAATTGGTCGGCTCGTCGAGCAGCAGCAGATCGGGCTCGGCAAACAGCACCGCGGCCAGCGCGACGCGCATGCGCCAGCCGCCGGAGAAGGACGAGGCCGGGCGCCGCTGCGCGGCATCGTCGAAGCCAAGGCCGGCGAGAATGGTGGCCGCGCGTGACTCGGCCGAGTGCGCATCGATATCGGCCAGCCGCATGTGGATGTCGGCGATGCGGTGCGGGTCGGTCGCCGTCTTTTCCTCTTCGAGCAGGGCACTCCGTTCGAGGTCGGCCTTGAGCACGATCTCGATCAGCGGCTCCTCGGTGCCCGGCGCTTCCTGCGCGACCTGGCCGATGCGCGTGTTTTTGGGCAGGCTGACCGAGCCGGTCTCGGAGGCGAGGTCGCCGGTGATCGCCTTGAACAGGGTCGTCTTGCCGGTGCCGTTGCGGCCGACAAGGCCAGCCTTGCTGCCGGCCGGCAAAGTCAGTGAGGCATGGTCGAGAAGCAGGCGTCCGGCCATGCGGAGCGAAAGGTCGTTGATGATCAGCATGGCCGGGCTTTTGCACGGGACAACCATGCTTCGCAAGGCCTTGAGCCCCGGTTCGCCGCATAAGGCGCGAAAACCGGCAAGCAGGTGACGTCGACCCCGCGCGCCGCAACGTCCCGCAAAACGCAAAAAAGAACCCGCTATCCTGAGGGGTTGACAAGGAGAGCGGGCCCTTTCGTGAACGGCGGCCTTGGGAGCGTCCGATCGACACCCAAACACGCAGCAGCCCGCTTTGTTCCATGGGAGGAACGGACTATGTGATGAACAAACGCTGCTGTGGCCGGCAGGTTTGTCCACAGGGTCGTGCCGTCTGTACGCTGTCGACCATGACGCTGCGGAAAGACTCAGCTATCCTTGGATGTGCGGCGGGCCTGATCTCCGCCTGGCCGGCGCCATCAGCTTCCTCCCAAGCGGCGCCGGCCACCTTCCTTGACCGGAGCCGACTCCATTTGAGGCGGTCATTGTTTCGGCGGCGTGCCGGGCTGATCGCCGCCGGTCGTCGATTTCGGCACCGGATTCTTGTCGACCTGCGGGTTCTGCTCGACGGTATCGCTAGGGGCCTTGGTCGGCTGGATGTTGTTGTCGCAACCCGCAACGGTCAGCGCTGCCACAAGCAGCAGGATTGAGCGCTTTTTCATCGCAGTCTCCTCTCGCCCGACAACGAGGCGTCGGCGATTTGGTTGCGCGATCGGTGTCGTTCCCGCATTCGCCGAGCAGTCGGGGAACAAAATGCCGCGTCTCCGGTTGCTCCAGAATCAATGGAGGAAGCCATGATCCGTCTGCTTATCGCCGGGGCAATCGTCTATGTTGCCTATCGCGTCGCCAAGAAAGTGATCGACGAGGTGCCCGACGATTTCGATCCGCTGCTGCTGCCGCCACCAGAAGACGATCGCGAGGCGCTGCGGCGGCAATCGGCAAGGATGGGCGTCGAGCCCGGGCGTTAGTCAACAGGCCTGCCCCGCAAGGCTTCTTCGTTCACGAGCCCTGCTCCGGCTCCGCAAACCGTTGCGAACAAAGCAGAAACGATGCTTGATGGGCGATGAACCTCGCCGCCCGTGATTCGTCCTTCCAGCCGGCCTATCTGGCAAAGCTCAACGCCGAGCAGCGGCTTGCCGTCGAACATGGCGACGGCAAGGTCGCGGGACCATTGCTGGTGATTGCCGGCGCCGGCTCCGGCAAGACCAACACGCTGGCGCACCGGGTCGCGCATCTGATCGTCAGGGGTGCCGATCCGCGCCGCATCCTCTTGATGACATTTTCCCGCCGTGCCGCGGCGGAAATGGCCAAGCGGGTCGAGCGCATCGCCGGCGAGGTGCTGGGCCGCGATGCTTCTGTCATCACCGATGCGCTGAGCTGGGCCGGCACGTTCCACGGCATTGGCGCCAGGCTGCTGCGTGATTATGCGCTGGAGATCGGTCTCGATCCGGCCTTCACCATCCACGACCGCGAGGATTCCGCCGACCTGATGAACCTCGCCCGCCACGAGCTTGGGTTTTCGAAGACCGAAGCCCGCTTCCCGACCAAGGGCACCTGCCTTGCGATCTATTCGCGTACCGTCAATGCACAGGCGCCGCTCGGCGAGGTGCTGGGTTCGGTGTTCCCGTGGTGCGCCGGCTGGGCCGAACAGCTGAAACAATTATTCGCCAGATATGTCGAGGCCAAGCAAGCGCAGAATGTGCTCGATTACGACGACCTGCTGCTCTACTGGGCACAGATGGCCGGCGAGCCGGAAATTGCCGCGCATCTGGGTGCGCGTTTCGATCATGTGCTGGTCGATGAATACCAGGACACCAACCGGCTGCAGGCATCGATCCTGACGGCGCTCAAGCCCGACGGATCGGGGCTGACGGTGGTCGGCGACGACGCGCAGTCGATCTATTCGTTCCGCGCCGCGGAAGTGCGCAATATCCTGGATTTTCCCAAGCAGTTCGCGCAGCCGGCGGAAGTCGTCATGCTGGAGCGCAACTACCGCTCGACCGAGACCATCCTGGCGGCCGCCAATGCGGTGATCGGCGAAGCGTCGGAACGTTTCACCAAAAATCTCTGGACCGAGCGCAAATCGGCGGAAAAGCCGAAGCTGGTGAGCGTGCGCGACGAGACCGAGCAGGCGAGCTATGTCTGCCAGGCGATACTCACCGAGCGCGAGGCCGGCACCGTTCTCAAAGCCCAGGCGGTGCTGTTTCGAGCCTCGCACCATAGCGGCCCGCTGGAGATCGAGCTGACGCGCCGCAACATCCCCTTCGTCAAGTTCGGCGGGCTGAAATTTCTCGATGCAGCTCACGTCAAGGACTTGCTGGCCGTGCTGCGCTTTGCCGAAAACCCGCGCGACCGCGTCGCCGGCTTTCGCGTGCTGCAACTTCTGCCGGGCATCGGCCCTTCGGCCGCCAATGCGATCGTCGAGACCATGGCGACGTCGCTCGACGAGACCATGGGGCTTGCCCGCTATCGGCCGCCGCAGCGTGCCGCCGACGACTGGCCGGGCTTTGTCGCGCTCTATTGCGGCCTGCGCGCCGGCGCGCAAAAATGGCCGGCCGACCTTGAGCAGGTCAGGCTCTGGTACGAGCCGCATCTGGAACGCATCCACGAGGATGCAACGACGCGCCGGGCCGATCTCCTGCAGCTCGAGCAGATCGCTTCCGGCTATGCCTCGCGCGAGCGCTTCCTCACCGAGCTGACACTCGATCCGCCTGACGCGACCAGCGACGAGGCTGGCCCGCCGCACCGCGACGAGGATTATCTGATCCTGTCGACGATCCATTCGGCCAAGGGCCAGGAGTGGAAAAATGTCTTCGTGCTCAACACCGTCGACGGTTGCATCCCGATCGATCTCGGCGTCGGCAGCAAGGAGGACGTCGACGAGGAGCGGCGGCTGCTCTACGTGGCGATGACGCGGGCCAAGGACAGCCTGCACCTGGTCATGCCGCATCGCTTTTACGTCCACGGCCAGGCGGCGCGCGGCGACCGCCATGTCTATGCCTCGCGCACGCGCTTCATCCCGCGCTCGATCCTAGGCGCCTTCGAACAGGTGGCTTGGGCCGGCGTCCAGGCCCCGGACGATCCGCGCCGCCAGCCGCAGGTGCGCGTCGACCTCGGCGCCCGCATGCGTGGCATGTGGAAATAGGCATCCGCCTCGCCGCTGGCGCCGCTCTCCCGGCGACCGCTCCCGGAGCCAGCGAAAAAACAATCCCGGCAACATGGAACCTCGCGCCGTGACCCGCGTTTCTGCCCGACCCCCAGACCGGAGAACGGCGTCCGCCGTGACCTCCGCCCATTCGAGAGGCCAGAATGCACGACAGGACGTTTTCCACTCCGGTTGCCCTAACCGTTGGCGCCGGCTACAAGCGTACGATCGCTTCGTTCTCCGAGATGCACGAATTCCTGACCGAGTTCCCGCCTTCGCGCCGGCGGCTGAGCTATGGCGCCGCGGTAAAGGCCTGCGAGGCGGCACGTGCCGGCGATATCTCGGCCGAAGCGGCACGCGACGCTCTGATCACCTTCGCCGTGACGGCAGGCATCCTCTGGCCGGCCGCCCAGCCGGCGGTCTCGGTCAAGCCGGTCGCCCGGGGCCTCGGCGGCTACGCCGCCTGACCGAAACGACCATCAATGGACCGTCATCGGGCCGCCGCCCGGCGGGTCGCCCGTTGCCGCGGGTTCGAAACTGACCTGATCGCGGCCGTTCGATTTGGCCTTGTAAAGGTGCTTGTCCGCCATCACAAACCATCTCGGCGTAGGTGGTCGGCCCGCTGAAGGCGACGCCGCCGATGCTGACCGAGAGAGGACAGGGCCGGCCGTCAGGCGAGAACTCCGCCTCACGGACGCGTCGGCGAATTGTCTCCGCCACCAGCCAGGACTGCGAAGGATCTGCGCCGGGAAGGAAAACGGCAAATTCCTCGCCGCCGATCCGGCCGACGATATCGGCGCCGCGTAGCTGGCCCTGGATTGTCTTGGCGATCAGCTTGAGCGCCTGGTCTCCGCAGTCGTGGCCGAGGCGGTCGTTGACGGATTTGAAATGATCGGCATCGACGATCAGCAAGGCGCCGGCATTAACGACAGAATGGCTGCGGGCCTGTTCGAGATAGGCCTCGACGAGCATGGCAAACGCACCCCGGTTGAACACCGCCGTCAGGCTGTCGGTCGCCGCGACGACGGCCAGTGCCTTCTGCGCGATCGCCAGCTGGCGCATTTTCCACATCAGGAAAAAGAAGAACGAGCTGGCCAAAATAAGCGGCAGCAGCAGGTCGGTCAGCTGCGCCCGCCACAGCGCTTCCGGCGACAAATATGGGAAATTGAAAGAATCGACGAGGAATGCGGCTGCAATGCAGACCGCCGTGCCCGCGACGGTAACCGCCACGACCCTGCCCCAGCTCGTCGGGGACAAATCGATCTGCATGCTTTTGCTCCTGCTTCAGCCGGCTACCTTGAAGCAACAGCACAAACGAAGTCCTAAGACTTTGCTTTCAATTCGATCGCAGTCGAAGCGAACCAGCCGTCGAGATGGCGGCCAGATAAGAAGATCGGTCCTAAATCAGCTGCCTTCTGATGCTCATCCGCGTCACCGCGGTCACAAGAATGGCGCCAATCATGAAATAGATGGTCGCGACGATGTCGCCCTGGTGGAAATAATAGCCGGAGTTGAGAAGCGCCAGGACCACGGCGAAGAACGCCACAAGGCGCAAGGGTTCATTGGGCATGCGTGCCAATTCTCGCTGTTGCTGCTGAATGCTGCTGAAGCGGCCGCCCTCACGACCGTCCGCTCCATAAAATGTTTTGGCGCGTTTTGCAATCTCGGCAGATCGTCCTCTATCCACCGTCCGCTTCACCAGCCGCCCCAGGTTCAGGCGAAAGCCCTGCCCTCGCTGCGCTGGAACATCGTCAGGTCCAGTCCGAGGCTTGGCTTGCCCAGAATTGTCAGGATCGCATGCGCCTGGCCGCGGTGGTGGGTCTGGTGGTTGAAGAAGTGGTCGAGCGCCGGCGCCAGCCGCTGCGAGACGGTGCGCATATCCGAGACGGTCATGTAGGAGAAGCGGCCCGACAGCGCCTTGTCGCTCAGGCCGTCGACCCAGTCGATGATCCGTTTGTCCTCGGCCTCGCGCGCCAGCCGCAAGCCTGGCAAGGCGCGGTGCAAGATCGTGTCGAGCCTTGCCGGCGCGTCGCCCTCGCCGGTGAAGCGTTTCATCCAGATACGGTCGGCTGCCAGGAGGTGGTTGAGCGTTCCCATCATCGAACCGAAGAAGACGCCGACATTGCGGTCGAACTCTTCCTCGTCGAGATCGGCGGCGGCATCGTAGATGCGGCCGTTGGCCCATTGATTGTAGGCCGCAAACATCCTGAAATGCTGTTTCATTCTTCTCTCGACCCGCGAGACCCTGTTTCGCGCGGGTCTGTTTCCGCCATAGTTAGACTGCAAGGACGCTGCCGCCAATGACCATTCTGCTCTACGACCTTGTCGGACGCGACGCCGCCCGCCCATTCAGCTCACATTGCTGGAAGGCGGCGATGGCGCTGGCCCACAAGGGGCTCGACATCGCCAGCGTGCCGACCCGTTTCCTCGAAGTGCCGAAGGTGGAAGGCGGCGTCTCGAAGCTCGTTCCGGTGATCCGCGACGGCGAGACGGTGGTCGCCGATTCCTTCGCCATCGCGCTCTATCTCGAGGAGACCTATCCCGAGCGGCCGACATTGTTTTCCGGCGACGGCGGTAAGGCGACGGCGCGCTTCATCGAACGCTGGTCGCAGCTGACCATCCATCCCTACGTCACCACCGCGGCGCTACTGGACCTGCATGCCATGCAGGACGAAGCGAACGCCGCCTATTTCCGGCAGAACCGCGAGCAGCGCTTCGGCAGGTGCCTGGAGGCGGTTTACGCCACCCGCGACGCCGGGCTCGCCGGCTTCCGCGCCTCGCTGGAGCCGCTCCGCTCGATGCTCGGCTATCAGCCCTTCATTGGCGGCCCGTCGCCGCTATTTGCCGATTACATCGTTTTCGGCGCGCTGCAATGGGCGCGTATCGCCACGCCCTACCGGCTGCTCGACGACAGCGATGTCGTGGCTCAATGGTTCGAACGATGCCTCGATCTGCATGGCGGCCTCGGCCGCACGGTCGCGGCCGCAGCGATCGCCCCGCTCGAGAGTTGAAATCGGCAGTTTCATCGGCAACGCCACATTTTGTTCTTGCTTTGTGCCGGCAGCTATGCTACTAATCTGGGTATGGTGCTAATTGGCTCCAACGACCCGCCCGGCTTGCCGAGGCGGGTTTTGTTTGCCGATCAAGGTCCAACGGCGTAGATCGCGGCAATGTCGTCCGGCCTCGGCTAAAGCGCCTCGCGTTCGACCGACCTCATGTGACCCGCTTTAGGTTCGTGTTTTGATGCATGTCGTTACCGCAAAACCGCTGCACACCCTCGGGTCAAGCCCGAGGGCATGCTTTGGCGCGACATGCATTGGAATTCCCGCCCGGCGAAATGCGACAATGCGGGTAGACGAAGTGTCGCTTGGAGGCGCCGCATCACTGCCCGGATCGAAGCAAACAAGACGAAAATCCGGCGAACCGGGCAACCATAACAAAGGCAGCGCGCCATGACCGCAAACCCAGAGTTCCCGGCCGACTTTCGCGCCGGGCTCGCCAAGCTCTTCCTGTGGCGGCGCGACGTCAGGCGGTTCAAGCCGACGCCGCTCCCGGAAGGGGCGCTGGAGCGGCTGCTCGAGCTTGCCAGCGCCGCGCCGTCCGTCGGGCTGAGCCAACCTTGGCGCTTCGTCATCGTCGAGAGCGAAACATGCCGCGCCGCCGTCAGGGCATGCTTCGAGCGCTGCAACGCGGAGGCACTCGCAAATTTTTGCGGTGAACGCGCCGCGCTCTATGGGCGCCTGAAACTTGCCGGCCTGAACGAGGCGCCCTGCCAGCTTGCAGTTTTCGCCGACCGCGCAACCGAGCAAGGGCATGGGCTTGGCCGCCAGACCATGCCAGCCACCATAGACTATTCCGCTGTCATGGCGGTCCACACGATGTGGCTGGCGGCGCGCGCCGAGGGAATAGGCATGGGCTGGGTCTCGATCCTCGATCCGGCCGAGATGGCGACGATCCTGGACGTGCCGCCGGAGTGGACACTGATCGGTTACTTCTGCATCGGCTACCCCAGCGAGAACCACAGCGTGCCGGAACTGGAACGGGAAGGCTGGGAAACGCGGCGGCCGTCTATCGTGACAAGGCGGTAGTGGAATGGCGGCGCTGCCTTCCTCCTTGCGGGGAAGAATGACTCCTCCCCTGCAGGGCTGTGGATATCATGGATGGTTCGCCGATCGTCAGCATTGCCAGCAAGACACCATGGCAAAGCCAGTCGTGAAGGCCTTGACCTGAGGAAGTGCATAGAATGTTTCGCTACGATATGCAGGCCGAGATCTGGGTCTATCCGGGCAAGGGCGGCTGGCATTTCGTGACCCTGCCGCCCGAGCTTGGAGCTCGGATCAAGACGGCGATGGTGGGGATCGCAAGGCCTTGGGGCTCGCTTGGCGTGGAGGCCGTCATCGGCCAGACCAGATGGCGAACATCGCTGTTTCCCGACAAGAAATCCGGCAGCCTGCTCTTGCCGATCAAGACTGCGGTGCGGGTCCGCGAAGGCCTAGGGGCTGGCGACACGGCCAACCTGACGATCGAGATGCAGTTATGACGACGTCGGGTCAGGCTGACGACGACGCGCTATAGGGCGGCCAGTCTGTCGGATCCAAAGTGGGTACCGGTTGTCGGAAAATCCGATGCTCAACAAAAAGATGAGCGGCGGCATGGTTCGACTTGAAAGTCCGCCGCCCCAGCGCAGAAATGCGCGCTGCGCCGGCCTCCCCTTGGCAAGGCGGCAGGCGGCTTGTATAGAGCCCGCCACCCTCAATTCCACTCTCCATCACAAGGACGACCCCATGGCGCTCGAACGCACCTTTTCCATGATCAAGCCGGACGCGACCCGTCGCAATCTCACCGGCGCTATCACCAAGATACTGGAAGATGCCGGCCTGCGCGTCGTCGCTTCGCGCCGGGTGTGGATGAGCCGCCGCGAGGCGGAAGGTTTCTATGCCGTGCACAAGGAACGTCCGTTCTTCGGCGAGCTGGTCGAATCCATGTCGTCGGGCCCGACAGTCGTGCAGGTACTGGAAGGCGAGAACGCCATTGCCAAGAACCGCGAAGTGATGGGCGCCACCAATCCGGCAAGCGCCGCCGAAGGCACTATCCGCAAGCTGCACGCACTGTCGATCGGCGAGAACTCCGTGCACGGTTCCGATGCGCCGGAAACCGCCGCGCAAGAGATCAAATACTGGTTCTCGGATACCGAGATCGTCGGCTAAGCCGGCATCCGAACCCCATCAAAAAGGCCGGCGCAACGCCGGCCTTTTTCGCTAAAGCCCGTCGCGTTCGACCGGTCTCATGCGATGCACTTCAGGTTCTTGTTTTGATGCATGCCGGTATCGCAAAACCGCTGCACGCTGCTGCGCGATATGCAGTAGCGGACATTTTCAGCTTCAGGCTCCTCGACGGGTCACCGGTGCGTTAAGCTCGGAGGGCGGATCAAACGCCGTCCCGACAATGAGGATTTTGGGGAGCCGACAAGGCCATGACCAGCGCCATTCCCGGCTTCTTCCAGGGCACCGAAATGCCAACCAGCGGCTGGTGGGAAGCGCTGTGGCCCGAGCCTGCCAGCGTCCTGGCGGCAGTAGGCATGAAGCCCGGCACGGACGTGGTCGATCTCTGCTGCGGCGACGGCTGGTTCACGCTGCCAATCGCCAGGGTCGCCCGTCATGTAATCGCCATCGACATCGATGCAGATATGCTCGAAGTCGCCAGGCGGCGGCTGACCGAAGGAGGCGCGAGCAATTGCGAGTTTGTGGCGGGCGACGCCTATGAGCTTGCCGGGCTGGTTCCTCAAACCGTCGACTTCGTTTTCATGGCTAACGCTTTCCATGGCGTTCCGGACCGGCCGCGCCTTGCCCGCGCGGTGCGGACGACGCTTGGCCCTGACGGTCGTTTTGCCATCGTCAACTGGCACCAGTATCCGCGCGAGCAAACCACGGTCTTGGGCGAGCCGCGCGGGCCAAAGACCGAGCTGAGGCTGTCACCCGAACAAACCACCGCGGCGTGGAAGCGAGCGGGTTCAAGCTCGCCGAGCTGGTTGATGTGCCGCCCTATCACTATGGCGCGGTATTCAAACTCGCGACAACTTGAGAATGCCGGGCGTATGCGGCTTTGTCGCTAGGATGCGTGTCGCCCGCCGCCCCCTAGCGGCGGGTTCTGCCAGTCTATTTCGCCTGGCGTTCCTTCACGTTCGCATGTTCGTTCGCCGCTTCCGTGTCGGTGGCCGGCGTCTGTGTATCGTGACCGGTGAACGGGCTGCCCTGCCCGGGCGCGAGATCGCCGCTATGACCAGCCTTGTTGGTCTGGAAAGGCTGGCTGTCAGGACTGAGACCATGCTGAAGTGCATCGAACAGATGGTCGTCCGCCTTGGCAAGGCCGGTAAAGGCAAGGAGCGATGCACCGGTGGCGGCAAGGATAAGCGTGTGCGTTTTCATGTCTGGACTCCTTTGAGTTAAGGCCAGAACGAGCCGCAGCCATTCTGGCGGCTTCAACGAAGGGACAAACGTCCCTTTTGCCTTACCCGCCATTTTATGTGGAACTAACGCGCCCTCTGCCCGGCCTATTCCCGCTGAAACACATCGTGATCGACATGCGGCTGCCGCGCGGGCCAATCGGCGCGGACTAAGCGCTAGCTCGCGGCATTGAAGCGCAGGATGTCGCGGCCGTCTCTGTCGGCGATGACAAGCTTGCCGGCGTCGACGTGGTAGGATGCTGCTTTGGCCAGCGCCTCGAACAGCGCCTTTTCCTCGGCCATGACCTGAGGCGCGCAGGCCTTAAAGGTCGAGCCGATGTCGCTGATAGCGATCGTCGAGCCGTTTATCCTGGCGGTGGCGAAATAGACGTTGCAAGGGCCGCTGCCGCCGGCCTTGCCGGCTTCGCTGATGCGGAATGTCGCCCGCGGCTCGGCAATCACGCCGATGCCGTCGATATATTCGACCAGCCAGCTTTGGCCGAACACGGAAGGTGCCGCCGGCTCGTCGCCTGGCGCCGCCATTTTCAGCATGATGGTCTGTGGCGCGTCGCTGAGCGGGTCGACCTGATGGCGCGTATCGGTGACGAATAGCAGCCGGTCATGGACAGTGATGCGCGCCTGCAGCGCGTAGGTCATATCAGGCCGGATCACCCGCGGGTCGAAGCTGATCTCGAACTTGATCGGCACCTGGCCGGCCGGCACCACCTTGCGCTCGCCGATCATTGCGGCCGGCGCGTCGGTCAGCGACACGTCGGCAAGCTGCACGGAAAGCACGGCATTGGGCGGCAGCGCGATGCGCTCGCGATACATCACCTCGCCCTTGAGGGTCTTTTCGGCAGCCACGGAACGATCCGGAACGGCAAGTATGCCAACGGCCAGCGGCACCAGTCCGAAGATGAAGAACTCGGCGATCCTGTCCAGCATGATCCTGCTCCCCTTCCGGCAAAGGGTTTCGCAGGATTGCGGTCAATGAATGGCCGGCGGCGTATGGGCATGGCTGTCCCAGGAATTTATTTGGACGGCGGGGCGCTTCCAGCGGCCCGCCGCCTTGTCGTCGGCCTTCTTGGCCGCTCCGCAAACTCTGTTCAGTCCACGCTCGGCCAAGCCTCAGACGATCACGAATTCGTGTTCCCAACAGAGGTAACACGGCGGGCGTCCGGACCGAACTGACCAATGCACGCTGAGGAGAGTGCGCCTGAAACCCAACCGGAGGTGAAATCATGTCAACGAGATCAACCGTGAGCGCGGCCTTACTGGCCAGCGCCGTTGCCACGGCTCTTGCTTCTTTTGCGACGGCCGCGCCGCTGACCGAGGCACAGGTCAAGGCAGCGATGGATGCCGGCAAGGAGAAGTGCTTTGGCGTCGCCTTGAAGGGACAGAATGACTGCAAGGCAGGCCCGGGGACCACCTGCCAAGGCACCTCGACCGTCGACTACCAAGGCAACGCCTGGAAGTTCGTCGACGGCGGCACCTGCACGACGATGGACCTGCCCGGCGGCCGCAAGGGCTCACCCACCGAGCTGACTCGCGACGTCCCGTCGTAAGCGATGCACCATGCCGGAAAGCGGCGATGACGATGAACGAACCGACTCGTCCAGCATCCCGCACGTCGAAGACCTCGCGCTTTCCGGCGCACCCGGTCGCCGGCCTTGCCGGCACCAGTTTCAAGCATGAGCATCTATCCGCAATCCTCGGCGACGGCCCCGTAAGCGGCTTCTTCGAGGTTCATGCGGAAAACTACATGGGCGCCGGCGGCGCGCCGCGCGACGCGCTCGCCCGCATCCGCCGCAATTATCCCGTCTCGCTGCATGGCGTATGCACGTCGATCGGCGGCCCGCAGCCGCTCGACAAGATGCATCTCGGTCGGTTCAAGGCGCTGGTCGACCGCTACGAGCCGGCGCTCGTTTCAGAGCATCTCGCCTGGTCGACCCACGACACCACCTATTACAACGACCTGCTTCCCCTGCCCTACACGCCGGCAACGGTTTCGCGCGTGGCGGATCACATCGATGAGCTCCAGGGCGCGATCGGCCGCCCGATCCTGCTCGAGAATCCTTCGACCTATGTGCTTTTTCCGGAATCGACGATGAGTGAGACGGATTTCATCCGCGAGCTGGTTCGGCGTAGCGGCTGCGGCCTGCTGCTCGACGTCAACAACGTCTTCGTCTCGGCCACCAATCACGGCTATTCGGCACGTTCTTATCTCGCGGACTTCCCGCTCGAACATGTCGGCGAAATCCATCTGGCCGGGCACGCCAGGCAGGAGGACGACGAGGGCGACCTGCTGCTCATCGACAGCCATGACGGCCCGGTTGCCGACGCGGTCTGGAAGCTCTTCGATATCGTCATCGGCCGATGCGGGCCACTGCCGACGCTAATCGAATGGGACAGCAACATTCCCGAGTGGCCGGTGCTCAAGGCGGAAGCCGCCGCTGCCCAGGCCATCCTCGACCGTCATGCCGACGACTATTTCGGAAAAGCCCATGCCGCAGGATGAGCTCCAGTCGGGCGATCTCGGCCGCCGGTTTGACTATGCCGCGGCATTCACCGCCGGTTTGCTCGATCCTGACCGTGCCCCGCCTGACTCTGTTTCGGGGCCGAACGGGAAGGCTGCGATCAAGCGATATGCTGTCTACCGCAACAACGTCACGGTCAGCCTGATCGATGCGCTGGCCGCCAGCTTTCCAGCGACGCTGCGCATCACCGGCCCGGATTTCTTTCGCGCGATGGCGCGCTTTCACATCCGCGAAACGCCACCCACCTCGCCGCTTCTATTCGAATATGGCCGCGACTTTCCCGATTTCATCGAGCGCTACGAACACGCGCAGTCGATGCCGTGGCTGGCCGACGTGGCGCGCATCGAGCGGGCCTGGCTCGATGCCTATCATGCCGCCGACGCGGAGGCGCTGTCGGCTGAGGCACTGGCGTCGATCCCTCGCGAGAGGCTTGCCGACACCGTGCTGCGGCCGCATCCGGCGACGCGGATCGCGCGCTCCCGGTTCCCGGCAGTCACGGTCTTCGCGGCAAACCGGAACGACGCTCCTGTTGGGCCGATCCGGGCAACGGGCGCTGAAGATGCGCTGGTCACGCGGCCCGGCCTCGAGGTCTTCGTCCGCCACCTACCACCCGGCGGCGCAGTATTTATCTCGCATCTGGTCGCGGGCGAGTCGCTCGGCGCAGCGGCCGCGGCAGCGTTTGCGGAGAGTGCCGAATTCGAGCTTTCCGCCAACATTGCCGGCGTGCTGGAAGCGGGAGCCTTCACGACGGCACATCAGGAAAGGTGAGCACGATGAGCGAAAGGCAGAACGCGAGCACCGAACCGCGAGGGGTCGCCGCTCTCGTCGAAAGGCTGAATGCCGCCCTGCGCACGATCGCGACGCCATCGCTGACGCAGCTTGTCCTGCGCTGCGCCCTCGCTGTCCCGTTCTGGCGGTCCGGCGTCAACAAATGGGACGGTTTTCTACAGTTGAACGATGTCGCAGTGCTGCTTTTCAGCTCGGAACTCAAATTGCATCTGCCGGGCGGTCCTTATGATTTTCCGGCACCCGCGCTGGTGGCGTTCGCTTCAGGGTCAGCGGAGATCGTGTTGCCAGTTCTCCTTGTTATCGGCCTGGCGACACGACTGGCGGCATTAGGGTTGCTGCTGATGACGCTGGTCATCGAGTTCACCGTGCCGGACGGCTGGCCGCTGCACATTACCTGGGCGGCGATGGCGCTTGGCATCATGGCCTGGGGACCCGGCCGGATTTCCCTCGATCATCTGATCGGCACTGACAAAGGTTGAGGGCTCGCGGAAGCCTGGTCAGTCTCGCTTCCAGCGGCTCGCCGCCTTGTCGTCGGCCTCCTTGGCGTCGACCCAGCCGCCTTCGGAACCGTCGCTATGGTGTTCCTTTTTCCAGAACGGCGCCCGTGACTTCAAATAATCCATCAGGAAATTCGCGGCGTCGAACGCCGCCTGCCGGTGGGCGGAAGCGGCCACCACCAGCACGATGTTTTCGCCCGGCGCGATCTTGCCGTGGCGATGGATGACGGTGAGCCCCTGCAGCGGCCAGCGCTCGATTGCCTCGCCGGCGATGCGGGATATCTCGGCTTCGGCCATGCCGGGATAATGTTCGAGCTCGAGCGCGGAGAGCCTGCCTTGCTCGTCGCGGCAGAGGCCGGAGAAGGTCACCACAGCGCCGATGTCGTTGCGACCCCTGGTCAGCCTGGCGATCTCGGCGGCGACGTCGAAATCCTCCGCCTGGATACGCACGACAGGCACCACCGCGGACATGGTTCAGCCACCGGTCATCGGCGGGAACAGCGCGATCTCGCGCGCGCCGGCGATCTTTTCGCGGTGCTCGACATGTTCCTGGTTGATGGCGACGCGGATCACGTCAGGATATTGCAGCGCGTGCTCGTATTCCTCGCCGCGCGATTTCAGCCAGCGCAACAGGTCGGCGACCGTTTCGATGCCGGCCGGCAACTCGACGTCTTCTTCCGGTCTGCCGATCCGCTCGCGCACCCAGGCGAAATAAATAAGCTTCGTCGACATGCTACTCGTCCATGATGTGCTTGAGGCCGGCGCGGAAATAGTCGTAGCCAGTGTAGAGCGTCACCAGGGCGGCGATCCACAGCAGCACCAGCCCGGTCTGGGTGGTCAGCGGAAAGAGCTTGTCGCCGGCCGGGCCCGCAAGCAGGAAGGCGATGGCGATCATCTGGATGGTGGTCTTCCATTTGGCGAGCTGCGTCACCGGCACCGAGACCTTCAAAGCCGCCAGATATTCGCGCAGGCCCGAGACCAGGATCTCGCGGCACAGGATGATGATCGCCGCCCATAGCGACCAGCCGGCGATGCCGGCATGGCGGTCGGTGTCGGCGGCAAGCAGCAGCAGGCAAGTGGCGACCAGCAGCTTGTCGGCGATCGGGTCGAGCATCTTGCCGATGTTGGAGGTCTGCTGCCAGGCGCGCGCCAGATAGCCGTCGAAGTAATCGGTGATCGAGGCGAGCAGGAAAATGATGAGCGCCGACCAGCGGGCGAAGTCGCTCGATTTCAGATGACCCTCCAGGAAAAAGCACAGCACGACCAGCGGCACCGCCAGGATGCGGGCGTAAGTGAGCATGTTGGGCAGGTTGAACGCGCGCTGGGACATGTTTTGGGAACTCTTTCTGCCTGCTTAGTCAAATCAGAAGCGAATGTGGGGGGTCAACAGGCCAGAATCGATTAGCCAGCCGAAATATCGGCAATAAGTCTTAGCTCTCGTGAAAATGATTGTAGACCAATTTCGCCACCTGTTCGGAAATGCCGTCGACCTTGACCAAGTCCTCGACGGCGGCACGGCTGACCGCCTTGGCCGTACCGAAATGCATCAGCAGCGCGCGCTTGCGGGCCGGGCCGATGCCGCTGATCTCGTCGAGCGGGCTCTTGACCATCTCCTTCTTGCGGCGGGCGCGGTGCGAACCGATGGCGAAGCGATGGACCTCGTCGCGCAGCCGCTGGACGAAATAGAGCACCGGATCGCGAACGGGCAGCGAGAATGGGGCCCTGCCCTTGACGAAGAAGCGTTCGCGGCCGGCATCGCGGTCCTGACCCTTGGCGATGCCGATGGCGACAACGCGATCCTCGATGCCGAGATCGGCCAGGATCTTGCGCACCGCCGTCATCTGGCCCTGGCCGCCGTCGATGAGGATGACGTCGGGCCAGGCGGGGAAGCCGCCCGCGTCCTCGATATCGTCGCCCGGTTCGGTAGGGCTCGCCTCGCCCGTGCCCTCGGTTTGCGGGGCATCGCCATGTTCCTTCAACAGCCGCGAGAAGCGCCGCTGCATCACCTCGCGCATCATGCCGAAATCGTCGCCCGGCGTGATCTCGGTCGAGCGGATGTTGAACTTTCGATACTGGTTCTTCACAAACCCTTCCGGCCCGGCGACGACCATGGCGCCGACGGCGTTGGTTCCCATGATGTGCGAGTTGTCATAGACCTCGATGCGCACCGGCGGCTTTTCCAGGCCGAAGGTCTCGGCAAAGCCAGTGAGCAGCCGCGCCTGAGTTGAGGTTTCGGCCAGCCGCCGGCCGAGCGCTTCGCGCGAATTCTGCAGCGCATTGTCGGTCAGGTCCTTTTTCTCGCCGCGCTGCGGCACCGAGATCGACACCTTGCGGCCGGCCCGGGTGGAGAGCGCCTCCGCCAGCAATTCCTGGTCCTCGACGCCATGCGACAACAGGATGGTGCGCGGCGTCGGCTTGTCGTCGTAGAACTGCGCCAGGAACGATCCCAGCACCTCGCCGGCTTCGAGCGCCGGATCGGCCTTGGGAAAATAGGCGCGGTTGCCCCAGTTCTGGCCGGTGCGGAAGAAGAACACCTGGATGCAGACCTGGCCGCCCTCCTGATGGATGGCGAAGACATCGGCCTCGTCGACGGTCTGCGGATTGATGCCTTGATGGCTCTGCACATGCGACAGCGCCGCCAGCCGGTCGCGATAGATGGCGGCGCGTTCGAAATCGAGGTTCTCCGAAGCCTGCTGCATGGCGGCGGAGATCTCCGTCTTCACCTTCTGGCTGCGGCCGGAAAGGAAATCCTTCGCCTCGGCGACAAGCCTTGCATAATCGCCATGCGAGATTTCGCCGGTGCATGGGCCGGCGCAGCGCTTGATCTGGAACAAAAGGCAAGGCCGGGTGCGGTTCTCATAGAAGGAGTCGGTGCAGCTCCTGAGCAGGAAGGCGCGCTGCAGCGAGTTGATGGTACGGCCGACGGCGCCGGCCGAGGCGAAGGGGCCGAAATAGTCTCCCTTGCGTGAGCGCGCGCCGCGATGCTTGTAGATACCGGGCGAGACATGATCGCCGGTCAACAGGATATAGGGGAACGACTTGTCGTCGCGCATCAGCACGTTGAAGCGTGGCCGCAAGCGCTTGATGAGGTTGGCTTCAAGCAGCAGCGCTTCGATCTCGGTGCGGGTGACGACGAACTCCATCGTCGACGTCTCGCGCACCATGCGGCCGATGCGGCTGGTGTGGAACCGGCCTTGCGCGTAGCTGGTGACCCGCTTCTTGAGGCTGCGTGCCTTGCCGACATAGAGCACGTCGCCGGCGGCATTCATCATCCGGTAGACGCCGGGCGCATTGGGCAGCCGCTTGACCAGCGTCTGGATCACCTCGGCGCCGACCATGCCGTCGGCGTCGCCGGCATGCGGGGTCCAGTCGATGGCGGTGAAGGTGACGTCCGGACCGCCGGCCGCAGGCTCGACGACCTCTTCGGCCGCCTCGTCCTCGAGGTCGATTTCGGGCGGCAGGTCGTCGGCGCCACCGCGCGTTTTTTGTTTCTGGTCCATGGGGCTCATTCCGCCATGCCTGTCACATCGGGCGTCTGCCATGCAAGGTGCTGGCCGCCGTCGAGCGCAATCATCTGGCCGGTGACCGAGCGTGCCGCCCACAGATAACGGATGGTGGCACCGAATTCCGGCAATTCCGGGCCGCGTTTCAGGATCAGCCCGGCAATCTGGGCATCGAAATCGCTGTCGTGCTGGCGCGTGTTCTTCAAGGTCGGGCCAGGACCAATAGCGTTGACGCGGATGCGGGGACCCAGCGCCTGCGCCATCATCTCGGTCGACGCCCACAATGTCGACTTCGACAGCGCATAGGAAAAATAACGCGGCGTCGGGCGCCAGACGCGCTGGTCGATCATGTTGACGATCAGCCCCTCACTGTTCTGCGGCAAGGCCCGGGCGAAAGTCTGCGCCAACAGCGCCGGCGCCTTGACATGCACGGCGAAATGGCGATCCCAGGCCGGCCAGTCGAAATCCTCAACACTGTCGTGCTCGAACAGCGAGGCGTTGTTGACCAGCAGCGACACCGGCCCGAGCGCCGCCGCCGCGCGGCCGACAAGGTTGCCGACGGCATCCATGTCGGTCAGGTCGGCAGCAACCACGGCGGCCCGGCCATGTCGACCAAAATGACCACCGTTGATTTCGGCCGCGAGCGCCTCCGCCTCGGCCAGCGAGCGATTGCAGTGAATGGCGACGGCAAAACCATGCCCGGCAAGATCTTCGACGATCGCCCTGCCGATCCGCCTCGCCCCGCCCGTCACCAGTGCCGTCGCGGCGACCTTGCTCATCTGTCAATCCTTAATCCGATGCCGATTCCGACCTGCCGGGATAGCGCCGGCAAATTATGGCCCGCCAAGCGTTAAATCCCATTTCCACCTGGGGCAAGATTGTGGCAAAGTGGCCGGTGGGCGTTCTGGTTCGACCGGAATTCGGGCCAGCCCGTCCGCAATATAGGGCGCTGGAGCCCTTATACCAAGCCGTGTGCAGTGCAGCACGGCGAACCTGCTGACATTCGCTGTTGCGAAGATGCAACGTCAAGGTTCTGCCTCATTCGTGCCAGGGAATGACCCAAGTTCAGGTTCGCTTCAGCCGCATTTCGACACGACATTTGCAACCGTTGAACGCCGGATCCGTTTCATCCCCCGGACGGGTTGAGGGCGCTCATGAAAAACAAGCCTGTGTCCTGTGGCTTAAGGAGTAAAGAACAATGCAAGCCAATCTTAAATTTGCGCGACCGCTGGCGGTGGCGTTTGGGCTGTTCGCCCTCGGCGGAACTGCCTATGCCGCGGACGTGGTTCAGGAAGAGCCGCCGGCACCTGCCCCGATTGCAGAACTTCCGGTCGCATCCTGGGCCGGTCCCTATGCCGGTGTGAGCGTCGGCTACGGCTTCGCCGGCCATGCCAAAGCCAAAGACATTGGCGTCGACGTCGACACCAAGGGTTTTGTCGGCGGCGTCTTCGGCGGCTATAATTGGCAGCAGGAGAACTTCGTCTACGGTGCCGAAGCCGATATCGGCTACAACGGCGTCAAGGGCGACGATGCCGGCATCGAGGCCAAGGGTGGCTTCGAGGGCTCGCTGCGTGCCCGCCTCGGCTATGCCGTCAGCCCGGACATCCTGCTCTACGGCACCGCCGGTGGCGCGCTGAAGAACCAGAAGATTGAAGCTGCCGGCGTAAGCGACACCAACACGCAGTTCGGCTGGACAGCCGGCGTCGGTACCGACATCAAGATCACCGACAATGTGTTCGGCCGTGTCGAGTATCGTTACACGGACTTCGGCAGGAAGGACTTCGACGGTATCGGCAAAGTCAAGTCGACCGACAATCGCGTCACTTTCGGCGTCGGTATGAAGTTCTAAGTCGTCCAAGCCACGACACGAAAAAGCCGGGCCTCGCGCCCGGCTTTTTTTGTGGCACCGGTTGAGGCCGCCCGCCTTCAAGCCGGGATGGCGGGCTTCAGTTCCGGGAACTTCTCGTCGAAGCGTGCCGCCCAGCGCGTCAGCCGGCCACGGCCCTTTTCCCATTTTCCGGCGAAGCGCAGCGAGAGATAGCCAAGGCAGGCGCGCAATGCGATTTGGCCTAAGGTGATTCTCTTCGGCAGCTTCGGCGGGTTGGCGTTGAGCAGATCGAGCGCGGCCGAAATCTTCGTCCACTGGCGCTCGAGCCAAGGCTGGTAGACCATCTCTTCCGGCCGCGTGCGCCGCTCATAGACCATCGACAGCGCACAGTCGCAGATACCGTCGGCCAATGCCTCCAGCACCTCCGCCTCAAGGCGCCTGTCGGGATTGCGCGGAAACAATGCGTTCTTCGACATCCGGTTGAGATGCTGGGTGATGGCGCGGCTGTCGTGGACCGAGCGGCCGTCATCGAGCACCAGCACCGGGATCTTGCCGAGCGGATTGGCGCCGATCAGTTCGGCCGGCCTTTCCTCGGTCTTTATCGGCACGAGATCGACCGCGATGCCAGCATAAAGTGCTGCCATGCGCACTTTGGAACTGTAGGGGGAAGTAGACGCGTAGAGCAGTCTGGGCATTGTCGATTCCTGTTTGCCGGCTACAGCTCCATATGCCCCGTTGGACACGCAAAAGGACGCGGTAGCATTGTGACTTCGAGCATGACCCTCACCGAAAGTCGATTCCGACAGGGGCTCGTGCGTGGGCACTGTTGACCGATCATGCAGGGTTCATCAACGGCCAGAGGCGGAAAACCGCGCCGCCAGCGTACAACCATTGTCTCGACGTCAATCGCGATGCGATAAGCCGCAGTGCGGCGGCAGACGCGAGCGGGTCGGACAATCCAAATCCGATTGGCTACCAACTCGGCCTTGCACCGAAGGTTAGCCTTTGGCAGCCACGAAAATCCCACCGGACTTCGCCGCATGGCGAAGCCCTGGGAGCTGCGAAAAGACGTCTTCCTCCCGCCTCTTTCTCGTTCTGCCCGACCGTCAACCAAGAAGCGAGGCGCCTGTCCGGCATCCCGCCCTGACTGTCTTGAGTATTGTCCCCGACGGTAGCAGGGCGGCGACTACTTCTTGGCCTTCGCCTTTGCGGGCGCTGCCTTCGGCTTGGCCGCGGGCGCTGCTTTCTTCACTGCCGCAGAAGATTTCGCAGCGGCGGCCTTTGCCGGTGCTGCCTTCTTCGCAGCTGGCTTCGCCGCGGCCTTTGCAGCCGGCTTCTTGGCCGGTGCCGCCTTTTTTGCCGGTGCAGCCTTGGCCGGTGCTGCCTTTGCCTTGGCAGGTGCTGCTTTCTTCACGGCCGGTTTTGCCGCGGCCTTGGCGGCCGGCTTTTTGGCCGGCGCTGCTTTTGCCTTAGGCGCGGCCTTCGCTTTGGCAGCGGGTGCCGCTTTCTTCACAGCAGTTGCGGCCTTTGCCGCGGCTGCTTTTTCTGGTGCTTTCTTTGCCGGTGCCTTGGATGCCGGCGCCTTGGATGACTGCTTAGCCATATCATGCCCCTTCCGTTGTGCCGACGGCCGTTATTGACCCGGCGCGCATTGCATATCTGACTCGCGGCTTGCTAGCCAGCGAAGCATTAGAATGATTTTTGCAGCTTAAGTTTCGGTTACGGCGAGCGCACGACCATTTTACCCGCGCAAAAACCGGCTGCGAATCTTTGTCTCCCGCAGTGAAGTTCTGCGACAGAAATTCTGGCCGCTCTATCTCGACCGGTCTTCTCGTCAAGCTCAGGACCTTTTCGACCAGCTTTGCGCTTCAACGTCCGACGCTCAGCGCGAACATTGTCCAGAACGAAGGCGGTCGCCCGCCTCGTCTTGTTTGAAAAGATAAACTACAGGTAAGTAGGAAGCAACGCGACGAGCACGCCGCTGCACTATCTTGCACGGCGCGATGAAAGTAAGCAGACAGCTCACATTTCTGAAGGACAGGATATCGTTCGATAGATCCGGTCGAGCCGACCGCGTGATCGAAAGCGCTTGGCCGTTCAGGTGCCGAGCGGCTCACGGCTCATCTGCAGCCGGCGCGAAGGCTCGGCCCTGTGGAGATGGACGGCGAAGGTATCCCATGGCGGCATGACGGAAATCTGTGCCAGGATGCGCCCCGCTTCACCGAGATGATAGCCGCCGTGCAGTACGACGTGGGTCAGCATTTCCTGTCGCGACATCAATGCCTTATCCCCGTCAGTGAACACGAAGGCGACGGGCTCGGACAGCTGCCGCGACGAAACGGTTTCGAGATAATCGAGATACCAGCGATCGGTCGCTGCGACCGCGGCGCGAAGTTCGTCGAACGCCGGCATGTCCTCAGTGGTGTCGGCGCAGTAGCCATGGCATGCGCCAACCAGGTGCGCCGAGAATATCCGCGACACCACATGGCTGTGATCGACGAGCCGTATCACGGCCTGCCGTTCCTTGCCGTGAACATGCGGGTCGAGACTCGCGAGCTTTTCCAGCAGTTCGTCATTGGCCCAGGCCTGATAGGCAAACAGGCTGCGAAGCAGAGCGAGCGCACTCATGGTCGGTGTCCTTTTCCGGAAATGCGAGTATGTTGTTTATATTTTCAGGAGAATGAGCGGGCGTGTCTACTCGCATTGCAAAACCGCATCCGCGCATGCGCAAGCAGCCGCGCCAGGCGCGTTCCAGGGCAACCGTCGAGGCGATCATCGAGGCAGCGGCTCATGTTCTGAGCGGGCTGGGCTGGGCCGGCTTCACCACCAACAAGGTGGCCGAGACAGCTGGTGTGAGCATCGGCACGCTCTACCAGTATTTTCCCGACAAGCTCTCCCTGCTCGCAGCCGTCCGGCGTCGTCACTTCGATCATGTGCTGTCGGTCATTCGCGATTCGGCGGAAGGCCAAAAGCCCCTCAAGACATTCGCGCAGAAGCTGGTGCACGGCATGATCGCGGCACACAGCATTCACCCGACACTACACCAGGTGCTGCTCGACGAGGCGCCGGGCGATCGTGGCTCCAGGGCCGCCCATGCTTCGTTCCAGGCACAATACCTTAATCACTATGCGACTGCTGTCGCCAGTTATCGCAAGCCACGGAAAGGCGCCGACACGAAGGCCGTTGCGCGCGTGCTGTCGTCAGCGATCGAAGGTGTGATCCACAACGCGGCACGCCGGAACATGCTCGCCGCGCCGGAGCTGCAAAAGCAACTCGTCGAACTGATCTGCGCCTACCTATCGGGAGTGGGCCGTATCGGTCGATAGCGCATGGCACGGCGGAAGTCGGGATTTCTGTGTGTCGTTCAAACCCGGCTTGTGAGGTGCGGCAAGGACGATGCCAACAATGCCGCACCTGATGCGGCCAAGAGTGTGAGGACGATCTTTCGAAAAGTCGCCTCGCTAACGCCGATGTAGAGTCTCGCGCCAAGGAGTGTCGGTATCAACATCGCCGGCGCGACGACGGCAAACATCGGCAGCATTTCGAGCTTGATCTTTCCGGCCGCAAGATAGGCGGCCATCGTCATGGAGAGGGTCACAAGGTTGAAATTCTGGATAACAATACGCTGCCCGTCCTTTTCCCATTGGCGCAGCACGCACCACAGCGTTGGAACCGGGCCGGTGAAGCCGCCAAGTCCACCCATGATGCCGCCGACCAGACCTATTGCGCCGTCTGCAACAGGACCCCCGACCGTGATGGGAGGGAGGCGACGCGCAAAGAGCATCAAGGGACACCAAACGACCAGCAGCGCGCCGAAGACCAGCTTGAACAACTGCACATCCAGCAAGGGCAGGATGGCGACACCGACCGGAATCCCTATGGTCCCGCCGATCAGGAAGGGCAGCAGAAGCCTGAGGTCGAAACCCCGGCGGACGGTGACGGCAGCGATGATCTGACCGGTGAGCGCCCCAAAGATCGCCATGGCAGCAGCCAGTTGGGGTTCCACGGTCCAAACCCAAATCGACATGGCAACCAGGCTGAAAGCGAACCCGGAAAGCCCCTGGACGAAGCCAGCAACGACCGCGCCGAGAGCAACAGTATAAACAAGCAAATCCATGTGGTGCTGTTTCCCCGCAAACTCGTGACACCAGATCGCGCTTCCCGCGAATGCTGCGCCGCATGGAAACGGTGACGGTCGCTCAGGTGGCCGGTGCTAAAAAGTCGGAATCAGCGAGTGCGCGATCAGCGCAGGACGCGGCAGCGGCCGTTGTAGACCATCCAGCGGTCGAAGCCCGACACGCAGAATTCGACATTGTCGCCGATCGAGGCAAAGCCCTGGCCTTCCTCGATCAAGTACCAGATGGTGCGGGCGCGACCGTCGGAGAGGCTGACGGTCGCGCCGCAATAACGGCGACCGATCGGCCAGACGTCGTCGGCCGGCAGATAGCGATGCTGGTGGATGCGCTGGAAGTCGACGATCTGCACATCCGGCAGATGCGGCACGTGATGCACCTGATAGGAGAAGCGGTCGGTGATTTTGTTCAGCACCCAGGCCTCGCCGCACACGCCGCTGTCCTCGTCAGTATAGATTGCAAGGTCGGCGGCCTGCACCGCCTGAGTAACGCCAAGAGGCGCAGCCAGCGGCGTGCAAACGGCGAGCAGTGCGGCAAGGGCGGATTGGGCGAAGCGAGTCATGGCAGCCTCTCAAGGTCGACTGCGCGCACTGTGCGGATTCGCTGGCGCGCGGTCAAGCGGTTGTAGCGACGATGGTTGTGGTGACGCGGTTGCACTGAGGGAACGGCAACGACCGCATCTCAAACTACTCTCCCGCCAGCCAGTCCAGCGTCCAATGCGATGGCTGCTCGACAGCAAGCAGCCGGTGCAGCGCCGGCAGCAGCGTCCGCAACTCGCCCTCCAGGGTGAAGGGCGGATTGACCACCACCATGCCGCAGCCATCGAGGCTCGGCTCGACGGAGGCCGGCCTGATCTCAAAACCCATGTCGAGCAGCTTGGGAACGCCCGTCTGCTTCAGCGCCTTGCGGAAGGCGGCGACCGCCTTGCGGTCCTTGAGCGGATACCAGAGCCCGTAAATCCCTCCTGGCCAGCGCCGATGGGCTCTTTGCAGCCCGTCGACCAAGCGACCGAACTCGCCCTCTTCTTCGAAAGGCGGATCGATGAGGACGAGGCCGCGCTTCTCCTTTGGCGGCAGATGCGCGCCGAGCGCCAGCCAGCCGTCGAGCTCGATCACCCGGGTCTGGAAGTCGCCGTCGAACAGCGACTTCAGCCTGGCGGCATCCTTGGGATGCAGCTCGACCGCCGACAGCCGGTCCTGCTTGCGCATCAGGTGCCGAGCGATCAGCGGCGAACCCGGGTATTTTTTCACGCCGCCGTCCGGATTGAGCGAGCGGACGGCTTCAAGATACGGCGCCAGCAGTGCTGCCGCCGGCGCATCGAGGGCCGCATCGACCAGCCGGCCGATGCCGCCTTGCCATTCGTTGGTCTTTTGCGCTTCGGTCGAGGACAGATCGTAACGGCCGATCCCGGCATGGGTGTCGATGACCCGAAACGCCTTGTCCTTCTGCTTCAGATATTCGATCAGCCGGCTGAGCACGACATGCTTGACGACGTCGGCGAAGTTTCCGGCATGGTAGGCGTGGCGATAGTTCAATTGGAGCCCCTGCCCCAGCGAGGCGGTGGCGGCTGCGAATTCGGATTTTCCGGCCGGCGGCCGCCGAAACGGAATGCCAGCACCAGCCCGGCCAGGCCGGCCGCCATCAGGGAAAAACCGACCGGTCGCGCCCGGCGGTCGACCTCGCCGGCAGCCGAGCGCAGGACGAGATCGACGGCCCGCATCGGAATGCCCTCGGCGTCGCCTGGACCAACGGTGAAAATGTAGGGGCCGGCGGTAACCGTCGGGATCAGGCCGGCCTCGTCGCGAAAGATCCTGTCCGGCAGTTGCGGACTGACCTGCCGAGGATTGTCGGAATGGTTGAACTGCAGCGTCGAGGCAAGCACCGTCCTGCCGCCGGTGGCGGCAGTGAGGGTCAACACGGTGCGCTGCTGCGAGACGATACGCTCGGCTCTTGCCGTTAGGTCGACCAGCACGCGTAGCGGCCCGTCGCGTGCGCTCAGGGCCACCGTCACTGGCTTGAACCGGCCTTGGTCGTAAACCCTCCAGGTGCCGATCTCACGGCCGGAGAAATTGGTCATCGCCCAGGGATAGACGACGCCGATGCCGGTGCCGATGAGCAGTATCAGGGCGAACAGAGAACGCATGAGGTCAAGACCCGGTATTCGGCGCGCTGGTGCCGTCGCGGGCGCGCTCCATTTCGTCCAGGAGCATGTCAAGGCCGAGATCAAACGTCCGGTCGAATTCGGCGGTACCGAAATAACGCCCGGCCGCAGCTACTTTTGGAAAATCCTGCGCCAGTTGCTCATCGCTGACGGTGGTCACGGCCGAAGGCCCCTTCGCATAGCCGGCAGTCTCGTCGAGGATGGCACCCATCAGATAATAGCCGGTGGTACGGAACAGCCGCGCACCAAGTTCCGGTCCGAAGCCGCCGGCCTCGAACAGGCCGAGGACGCCGTTCAGCCACGCAAGGCAGGTCGGCGAGTTCATCCGGTAGGTGACGAAGAAGCTGGCGAAAGCCGGGTGCTCACGCGCGACGCGGCGGAAATCCTGCACGGCGATGCGCAACCTTTGTCGCCAAGGTAGGTCCGTGTCGGGCATTTCGAGGGAGCCGATCAGCCGGTCCACCAAGGCTTCGAAGAGATGCGCCACCGAAGGAAAGTGGTGATAGATGCTCATCGCCTCGCAGCCGAGTGCAGTCGCCAGCTTGCGCATCGAAAAACCGGCGAGGCCCTCGCTCTCGATCACCTTCAAAGCGGCATCCTCGATCATCTCGCGAGACAGTCGGCCGCGCGGTCGCTTTTTTTTGATCGATGTGTCCATGGTGCCGCTTGACAACTTACGCCGTAAGGTTCATTTTCGACATTACCTTACATCGTAAGGCTAACAAATGCCAGAGGAGAATGTCATGTCTGTCTGTCGTACTCTTTCATCAAAGCACTCTTCCATCCGCCGTGCCTGCCTGCTCGCCGCCGCCTGTGTGCTGACCCTGGCTGCAGCCCCTTCTTATGCCGATGAGTATGACGCAACCGTCAAGGACATCCAGTCGACCATGGGCGGGGTGCCCGGTTTCGTAAAGCAGTTCCCGAAAGCCGGTCTGCCCGGTGCATGGGCCGAGGTCAAGGCCATCCAGCTCAGCGACAAGACGGCGCTGCCGCCGAAGGTCAAATCGCTGATCTCGCTGGCGGTGGCGGCGCAAATCCCGTGCAACTACTGCATCTGGTCGGACACGCAGGACGCCAAGCGCGCCGGCGCCACCGACGAGGAGATCCAGGAGGCGGTCGCCGTTTCAGCGCTGACCCGCCATTGGAGCACCATCTTCAACGGCATGCAGGTCGATTTCGATACCTTCAGGAAGGAGATGGGCGGCCAGTAATGCGCTCGTCATTTAGAGCGGGATCCGTTCAAACTGAATTGGCCCTCCCGCTCTGACTGTTTGTGTGATCCGCCAGCACCTCATTGATGACCCGCCACGATTTTTCCGCCTCGCGCTGGTTGCCGTCATGTCCCGAAGCGCCGATCAGCGCCTTCCACAACGCCCAGCCCCGTGCGCGCGCCCAGCTGTGCTCGTCAAGCGCAATGGCATCGCGGAACGCCTGACGGCTCTCGCCGTAAAATTCCGTCCACGCGATCACCAGGTCACAGGCAGGATCGCCGATAGCCGAACTACCGAAATCGACCACCGCGCACAGCTTGCCATCTTCGACGAGCAGATTGCCCGAGGCGACGTCGCCATGGACCCAGACCGGCGGCTCTTGCCATCGCGAGGCAAGGGCCGTCGCCCACACGGCTTCGGCGGCGGCCTTGTCGATGCGGCCGCCGAGCGCCGAGAGCGCGGCTCGGGTCTCGGCGTCGTAGACCGAAAGCCGGCCACCGCGGTGGAAATTATGCCGCCCTGCCGGTGGCCCATCGGCAGCGTCGATCCGGTAGAGCGCAACCAGAAAGCCGGCCAGCGAACGGGCGAACTCAGTAAGATCGGCAATCAGTCCACCAGCCGCCGGTCTGCCGCCAAGCCAGCGATAGACGGACCAAGACCATGGATAGCCTTCCCCGGGCGCGCCTTTGGCCAGCGGCACGGGTATGGGCAGAGGTAGGTGAGGCGCCAGACGGGGCAGCCAGCGATGCTCCTTCTCGACCTGGGGGACATAGGCGGCGGCGCTCGGCAGCCGCACCGACATGCGATCGCCCAGTCGGAACGTGCGGTTGTCCCAGCCGCCAGGCTCGACCGGCTCTACCGGCAGGTCCGCCCATTTGGGCAACTGCGCGGCAATCAGCCGGCGAACAAGTGCGGCATCTATCGGCATGCCTGGTGTTCGTTCATCGGGCGGCATCGGGCTTGCTCAGGTCTTTTGAATAGCCGGCAGTCCATCTTTTTGGCGTCGCATTCTTGCGGCGCCAGTGATTCCACTAGGCCGCAAATTCTCTAAGCCTTGCGTTCCCAGCGCCGGTCAGGCGTTTGCTGCCAGTAGGTCACGGTGTGGCCCGCCTCCTTCATTGTCTTCCAGTGCGTGCGTGCCGCCTCTAGCTGGGCTGCATCGTGACCGTCGAACAGGAACACGGCGCGCTGGTAGCCGCCAAGCTCCGGCGGCACCGCCCCATCGACCAGGAAGCGTATCTGCGCCTGGTTCGGATTGTCAGGGCCGACGGTCAGAAGCACCGGCTGCTCGGCGGGACGGGCTTCGCGGTCCGTTGCGTGGGCCAGGAATGAATCGTCCCGGAAAGTCCACAGATGCTGGTCCAGCGCGTCGCGCCGTTCCTCGGTGCCGGTCTGCACCACGGCGCGCCAGCCGCGATCGATACTGCGCTCCAGGAGGCCGGGCAGCGCATCCTCCAGCGTCGATTCGGTCAGGTGATAAAACAGAATCTCGGCCATGCGTCAGTCTACATTTTCGGAATCCCTCCCCAGCCGCTCATTGCTCATAATGATCGCGCAGCAGCCGGTCGAGCAGCCTGACGCCGAAGCCGGAAGCCCATGACTGGTTGATCTCGTTGGAGGGAGCGCCCATAGCGGTGCCGGCAATGTCGAGATGCGCCCAAGGCGTGTCCTTGACGAAACGCTGCAGGAACTGTGCGGCGATGATGGCGCCGCCGTGGCGGCCGCCGATGTTCTTCATGTCGGCATTCTTGGAATCGATCAGCTTGTCGTATTCGGCACCGAGCGGCATGCGCCACACCCGCTCCTGCGTCGCCTGTCCGGCCGCCGTCAGCCGGTCCGCCAACTCGTCATTGTTGGAAAACAGGCCGGCATAATGCTGGCCGAGCGCGACCATAATGGCGCCGGTCAGCGTCGCCAGATTGATCATGAATTTCGGCTGGAAGCGGTCGTTGCAGTACCACAGCGCATCGGCCAGCACCAAGCGGCCCTCGGCGTCGGTATTGAGCACTTCGATGGTCTGGCCCGACATCGAGGTGACGATGTCGCCCGGTCGCTGAGCGTGGCCATCGACGGCGTTTTCGACCAGTCCGACAATACCGACGACATTGACCTTCGCCTTGCGCGCGGCTAGCGCGTGCATCAGCCCGGTGACGGCAGCAGCGCCGCCCATATCCCCCTTCATGTCCTCCATGCCCGAGGCCGGCTTGATCGAATTGCCGCCGGTGTCGAAGGTGACGCCCTTGCCGACGAAGGCGACCGGGCTTTCCTTGGCCTTGCCGCCGTCCCACCGCATGACCGCGATGCGGGCGCCACGCGGCGAGCCCTGCGCTACGCCCAGCAGCGAACCCATGCCGAGCTTCTTCATCTCCTTCTCGGCCAGGATCTCGACCGTGACGCCGAGCGCCTCCAGTTCGGCGATGCGGGTGGCGAATTCCACCGGCCCCAGAACATTGGCCGGTTCATTGACCAAATCGCGCGCCAGCAAGACACCGTCGATCACCGCCGCTTCATCGGCGAAGGCCTTCTTTGCAGCTGCCGGATCGGCGGTGTGAATAGTTACCTTGACCGGCTTTTTTGGCTCGCGCTTGTCATCACCATTGTTCTTTTTGGTCTTATACTTGTCGAAGGAATAGCTGCGCAGCAGGATGCCTGCTGCGAGCTGAACGGCTTGCCTGCCGCTGATGGCGGCACCGGGAAGATCGAGCACGACGGCCACTTCGGTTGCCTTGCGAAAGGACGCGGCAATCGTGCCACCGAGCTTCAGCCAACCATAATCATCGAGATTGGAGCCCTTGCCGGCACCGACCGCTACCAGCCGATCGAGCGATGTCCCTTCCGGTGCCAGCACTTCGACCAGGCTGGCGAATTTGCCGGTGAAGTCGGCGACCGGAAAAGCCCGCTCGAGGGTCTTTGCCGGATCACAAGCCCTGGCGGCATCGCTGAGGTCGCCCTCGTCGGCCGCCAGAACGAAAACGCTGCCCTTTTTGGGCGCGGCGATTTTGGCGAAGGCGATCGAGGGTCTCGAATTCATGATGTCCTGCTTTCGGGAAGTGCGTTGGATTATCGCGAGAGGCGTTCGATTGGTCGGACCGAAAGGTGCCGTGTTGTTGCGTCAGTGAGCGGCGGGGTGAAACAGCTCGATGACATTGCCCGATGGGTCTTCGAGCAGGGTCTGGGAACCGCCGACGCCCGTTATGATATCGTTGCGAAAGACAAGTCCAGCACTCTTGAGGCGCGCGACCTCTTCTTTCAGGTCCGGCACCACCAACAGGATGCGGTTCCAGCCTCCCGGCACCGGCTGCCTGCCATCCGGCATAGCCCGTGCACCCGAACTGCCGGGTCCGCTTAGAAGGAGCCGTAACGCGCCGCGCGTGACGGAGGCAAAAGCCGGTCGCGCGTCCTGTTCGACGGTAAAGCCCAGTTGTCCACAGTAGAAATCGATCGAGGTGGCGACATCATCGACCATGTAGCGAATGCTGACTGGCGTCATGATCATTGACCTTTCGGTTCGAGCACGCTCCAACAAGGCGTGTCAATTGCGGGCGGTACAATCGGCATAGCCCTGCTCACTATCGCTGCTTGACAATCCGCGCCGTTATCGCCCTGGCCTGAATGCGGGCATTGGCGAAACAACCGCGAATGCTCGGTCGCATGCCGGTAAACCACAGGCCGGGCAATTTCGGATCGGCATCGCCGCCGTTGAAAAGCGGAACGCCCTTGCCGTCGAGAACGCCGAGCTTGCCAACCATCTGCTCCAGACCGGTGCGATAGCCGGTCGCTGCAATGACGATGTCGGGCGTGATCAACCTGCCGTCATTCAACACGACGCTGTCTTGGCTAAATTCCCGCAATGGTGGCACCACCACGATCGTGCCTGCCTTGATGGCGCGAACCGCGCCGTCGTCGGCTGCGATCGCGGTGTAGTCGGCGCTCAGACGGCTCGCACCGCCTGTGGGAGCCGGCGGAAGCCCAAATTTCGTCAGGTCGCCGAAAACCAGGCGCTGGGTTGTCGCCATCACCGCATCGGCCAGCCGCACCGGCAAGCTCGCCATTAACGGTGAAAGCCTGTGGACGGCGACCTTGCCGATGCGTTTCGGCAGCAGAGAGGGGCCATTGCGGGCCGACATCCAGATGCTTTGGGCATCTGCATTCGCAAGATGATTGAGTGCGTCAAAACCCGAATTGCCGGCACCGACCACCAGCACCCTTTTGCCGGCGTAGTCCTTCGCATCGCCAAAATCGGCCGAATGGATAATCCGGCCTGCAAAATCCTTCATGCCTTTCCACGCGGGAATAAACGGCTGCCGGTCGCGCCCGGTGGCGACGACGACATGGCGCGCCAGACGACGTCCGGCGTTCGTCCGCACGGTCCAGTGATCGCCGTCGAACGTGACCTCTTCAACGGCAACGCCGAATACGACCGGCAGACCATGCGTCTGGCTGAAATCGTTCAGATGGCGAATGACGGCCGATTTATGCGGAAAAGCCGGGGTGCCTGCGGGATAGCCGACACCGGGGAGCGTCGAGAGATCGCGATGGGTATTGAGGTGCAGCCGCTGGTGGCGCCGATGCCAGGGTTCGGCAAGCCGGCTCTCCTTTTCCAGGACGAGCGTCGGTACGCCGGCCTTCATCAAGGCGTGGGCGGCGGCAAGGCCGGCCGCGCCGGCGCCGACCACGATCGCGCCGTCAAAGACGGTTTCCCGACCGGTTTGACTGCGCAATTTTTCCGCTTCCATGCTGGGGCTCAACAGATCCTGACCCGTCTTATCACGCCGCGGCGGTCGCGACCGGCGCGACATTTGGTCGTTTTGCCGCATTTGACAAGACTTTGGCCGAAATCGCTCCCATATGCGATATCGAACCACCCACGATTCGTCGCGGCACGGCCCCGCTTCCAGCCGCAACCTGTTGTTAACCAACAATGTTCGCCCTTTCTTATCCATTGCCGCCGACACTCCGGCCCAGCGGAACGTACGATACGGGACAGAACCCGGATCGAACCGCCAAACTGAGCCAGTTGTGCAGCCGGCGCCGGACGACTACCTTGTTCCAAGGCATGATGCCGTTCGAAATCGCCGAGAAAAGCCTTCATGAAGGTCGTTGAACGTTACATCATGCGCCGTGCCTTCGCGGTATTCGCGCTGGCGCTCGTCTGGACGCTAGCGATCGTCTGGACGACTCAGGTCCTCGCCCGCATCGACCTCGTCACCGATAGCGGTCAATCGGCCCTCACCTTTTTCGAAGTCGCAGCGCTGATCATCCCGACGATCGTTCCGATCGTCGTGCCGTTCGCCCTGGTGGTCGCGGTCGCCCAGATCCTCAGCGTGATGAATTCGGATTCGGAGCTCGCCGTCATCAATGCCGCCGGCGCTTCACGCTGGACAATCGTCAGGCCGATCATGCTTCTGGCACTCGCAGCCAGCGTTTTTTCGTTCGCGGTCGACAATGGCGTCGACCCCTACGCGCGCCAGAAGAACCGCGAGTTGATAGCATCTTCGCGTGCCGATCTGTTGTCGTTGATCATCCAGGAAGGCACCTTCCGCAAGATCGATGACGGCCTGTTCCTGCAGGTTGGCGAACGGCTTCCCGACAATCGCCTCGGCGGCATCTTCGTCGCCGATTCGCGCGAAGAAGGCGTCAATCTCGTCTATTATGCCAAGTCCGGCAGCATCATCGAACGCGGCGACGAGAAGGTGCTGATGATGAATGACGGGGTGATCCATCGCAAAACCATGACCGGCGACCTCTCGGTGATCCGGTTCACCTCCTATGCCTTCGATTTGTCCGCTTTCATGTCGGCATCATCCGACATCCTGCTTTTGCCGAAGGACCGGACGACCCAGTATCTGCTCAATCCCAGTCCGAACGACAAGATGTACCAGCAAAAGCCGAACAGGTACCTGGCCGAGCTCGACCAGCGTTTTTCCGAGTGGTCCTATTCGCTCGTCTTCGCGCTGATCGCGCTCGCCGTCGCCGGAGATGCACGCTCGCATCGTGAGGCGCGTGTGCACCCGCTGATCACGGCAATCGCGATCGCGCTGTTCGTGCGCTGGCTCGGGTTCTTTGCCGCCGGCAAGGCCGACAAGGTGCCGCAATATGCCTATATGGTCTACGGCGTCCCGATCGTGGCATCGGCGATCGCCATCTGGTTCATTGTTTCCAACCGGACCATGGAACTGCCTGTTGCCTGGGCCGATTGGGTGACCAATCTTGCCGGCCGCTTCAGTGAGGGCTGGAGCGCCATCAAGCTCCGTTTTGCCGGGCGCGGCGCATCCGGACAGGGAGCCGGCTGATGGGCTGGACTCTGGGTCGATACTTCTTCTTTCGCTATGTGACGATCACCATCTGGTTCTTCATCGGCCTTCTGGCGCTGGTGTTCCTGATCGATTTCACCGAGCTTTCCGGCCGCACGACCGGTGTCCCGGGCTTCACTTACGGGACTGCCTTCGCCATTTCCGGACTCAGGATGCCGATGATCATGCTGCAGACGGTGCCGTTCGTCGGCCTGTTCTCGGCGATGGCAACCCTGGTGTCGCTGAACCGCAAATATGAATTGGTCATCGCCCGTTCCGCCGGGGTTTCGGCATGGCAGTTCCTGCTGCCATGCTGCATCGGGGCGCTGCTGTTTGGTGCCTTGTCGGTTGGCGTCATCAATCCGGTAGCCGCGCGCGCCTATTCCTGGTCCGAGGAGATCGAGACCCAGCTCCGTTCGGGCAAGTCGAACAGCATCTCGGCCGATGCTGCGCCCTGGATCAGGCAGAAAACCAACGCCGGCGACACCATCATCGGCGCGCGCGCCATTCTCAATCAAGGCCTGGAGATGGCCGACGCGGTCTTCTTCAGTTTCAGCCCGCAAGGCGACATCATCGAGCGCAAGGATGCGGCGCGCGCCTTTTTGCGGGACGGCTACTGGGAATTGCAGGACGTCAAGGTGTTCCGGGACGGCACCATCCAGTCGTTGCCCAGCGATCGGCTGCCGACCAATCTCAAGCCGGAATTCGTGCAAGAGCGGTTGGCGCGCCCCGAGACCATTCCCTTCTACGATCTGCCCGGCAAGATCGAAGTGGCCCGCTCCTTCGGCCTCAAGGCAAATGCCTTCGCCATGCAGTTCAATTCCCTGATTGCGCTGCCTTTCCTGCTTGTCGCGATGACGCTGATTGCGGCAACGGTATCAATGCGATTTGCGAGGATGGGGCAGTCGGCAACGATGATTCTGGGTGGCATCGTGGCCGGCTTTCTGCTTTATGTCGTTTCGGTGCTGGTCAAGGCATTCGGCGTAGCGGGATTCGTACCCACTGCCGTAGCGGCTTGGGTCCCGGTTGTCGTGGCTATGTTCTTCGGGGTGACATTCCTGCTATACAAGGAAGACGGCTAGTGAGGGAGGCGGTTTTGCGCAGCCATAGGCACGCCGGTTTGGCACGCCTCTCTGCGGCGAGCGCCTTGGCATGCCTGCTTGCCAGCGTCGCCCCGGCTGCTCCGGCTTTTGCCCAGGACGTCAGTGACCTGGCGACGAAGGTTCCGAGTGGCACGCAGATGCTGCTGGCAGCCGATACGCTGGTCTACGACAACGACAAGCAGACCGTGACGGCCGTCGGCGGCGTCCAGATCGACTATGGCGGCAACCGTCTCGTCGCCCAGCGGGTCGAATACAACCGCAACACCAAACGCCTCGTCGCCAGCGGCAATGTCGAACTCGTCAATAGCGACGGCACCAAGATCTATTCGCAGCATGCCGACATCACTGACGATTTCGCCGACGGCTTCGTCAACGCGTTGCGGGTCGAGACCATAGACAAGGCGTACTTCGCCGCCGAAAGCGCGGAGCGCATGGGCGGCGTGCTGACGACGTTCCACAATGGCGTCTACACCGCGTGCGAGCCGTGCGAGGACAAGCCCGACAAAGCGCCGACCTGGCGTATCAAGGCCAGGAAGATCATCTGGAACGGCGAAAAGAAGACGGTTCGCTTCGAAAACTCGAACTTCGAGTTCTTCGGCTTTCCGCTGGCCTATCTGCCGGCTTTCGAGATCGCCGACCCAACGGTCAAGCGCAAGAGCGGCTTCCTGATTCCCGGCGTCGCCTACAAGAGCGACCTCGGCGTGGGTATTAAAGTCCCCTATTATTTCGCGCTCTCGCCGACCTACGATCTCACTGTCACCGGCAGCGGCTATACCAAGCAAGGTTTCCTCGGTGAGGCCGAGTGGAGGCAGCGCTTCAACAATGGTCAGTACAGCCTGAAGATTGCAGGCATCCGGCAGGAGAATCCCGACGCCTTCATCGACGACAATGGCCACAACGTCAATTCGGGTACCGAAGGCGACCCGAACAGGTTCCGCGGCATGATGGGCACCCAGGGCCAGTTCGCTATCAACCCGCGCTGGGACTTCGGTTGGGATATCCTGCTGCAGAGCGACAAGAATTTCGCGCGCACTTACGACATCGATGGCTTCAACGACAGCGTGCACCGCTCCGAGGTGTATCTGACGGGACTCAACGATCGCAATTACTTCGATGTGCGCGCCATGCACTTCGACGTTCAGGAAGACACGCTCGCCAGCGATCCGACCGCACGCGCCGCCAAGCAGCCCTGGGTGCTGCCCTCGCTCGACTACGCCTATATCCCCGACATGCCGGTGGCCGGCGGGCAGCTGTCGTTCGACGTCAACGCGCGGGTCATAGACCGCGACAGGCTCGATACGGCTCTTGCAGATTCGGGCGTCCCTTCGTCCGTCAACAATGTCCGCGGCATCGACGGCCAATCAGGCCGCCTCACTGTCGAGGCCGAATGGAAGCGCACCATCACCACCGATGGCGGGCTGCTGCTGACGCCGCTCCTGGCGCTGCGCGGCGACGCCGGCTATGTCAACGCCTCCTCCGCCTCGCTCGATGCCATCAACCAGATGGCGACCAATCTCGGCGTTGAGGACGATATGCGTTCATCGCTTGCCCGCTATATGGCGACCGCCGGGCTTGAGATGCGCTGGCCGGTGCTGTTCTCGATGACCAGTTCCAGCCATGTCTTCGAACCGATGGCGCAAGTATTCATGCGTCCGAACGAGCAATATGTCGGCGGGCTGGCGGTTCCCAACGAGGACGCCCAGAGCTTCGTCTTCGACGCCACGACGCTGTTTGAGCGCGACAAATTCTCGGGCTATGACCGCATGGAAGGTGGCACACGCGCCAATGTCGGGCTCCGCTATACCGGCGCATACGACAATGGCTGGGGCACCAATGCGGTGTTCGGCCAATCCTACCAGCTCGGCGGCCAGAACTCGTTCGGCACGCCGGATCTGGTCAACGTCGGTGCCTATTCGGGTCTTGAAACTGCAACCTCCGACTATGTCGGCCTTGTCGGCTTCAACAGCCCCAGCGGATTTTCCGGCTCGGTCAGCGGCCGTTTCGACGAGCAAAGCTTCGAGATCCGCCGCGCTGAGGTAAAGGCCGCCTTTTCAGGCCTGCCGGTCTCGTTGAGCGCCAAATACGCCTTCATCCAGGCGCAGCCGCTCTATGGCTTCTCCACGGATCGCCATGAGGTCACGCTCGGCGCCTCGACGCATCTTGCCGAGAACTGGCGCGTCTTTGGCACCGGCACGTATGATCTGGAGCAGAGCGTTCTGGTCAAGGACGGCGTCGGCTTTGCCTATAGTGATTCGTGCTTTACCTATTTGATGACGTTTTCGGAAAGACGTGACCTTAACACCAGGGAAGTGTCGCAGAACGTCGGCTTCAACCTGTCGTTCCGCACGCTCGGCGATTTCGGCTCGTCGCAACGCTCCATCGACACCATCCAATAACGGCAGTCGGCAACGGGGTGGCTGGCGGACGACATTGTTTCGCCGCATAGAGCAGGCACGGATTTCGGCGACCTGAACTGGGATGGGTTGGGTCGAATCGGGATGGAATTGGGATGCTTTCGATGAGGAAATACCTCTTTTCGGCAGGGTTCGCGCTGCTGGTGGCGTTCTCGACCGCCGCAGTGACGCCGCCGGCTTTCGCCACCGAGATCAAATACGTCGTCAACAACGTACCGATCACCACAGGCGACATCCAGCATCGGGCCGCTTTCCTGCGCCTGCAGCGCAGAAAGGGCGATGCCGGCCAGGAAATGATAGATCAGACGCTGCGCTCGGCCGAGGCCCGGCGCCTAGGCATCCGCATCAGCGATGCGCAGGTCGATGCCGCCTATCAGCGTTTCGCCACGAACAACAAGATGCAGCTCAAGCAGCTTGACGGTGTGATGGCGCAATCAGGCGTCACCAAGGAGCACTTCAAGGAATTCATCCGAGCGCAGATGGCCTGGAACCAGGCGCTGTCCGCGCGCTACCGCTCCGCCGACGGGGGCGGCGCCATAAGCGAGCAGGACGTCGTCAAGCGCATGCTCGAAAAAGGCGGCAGCAAGCCGAGCGCCACCGAATACATGCTGCAGCAGGTCATCTTCGTCGTGCCGGCAGCCGAGCGCAGCGCGACGCTGGCCAAGCGCAAGCGCGAAGCCGACGCCATGCGCGCCCGCTTCAACGGCTGCAACACCACGCGCGAATTTGCCAAGGGCCTGATCGACGTCACCGTTCGCGACCTCGGCCGGGTGCTGGCGCCGCAACTGCCGCCGGACTGGGCCGAGCAGATCAAGGCCACCAAGGTCGGCGGCGCCACCGCGACGCGCGAGACCGACCGCGGCGTCGAATTCGTCGGCATCTGCTCGTCGCGCGAAGTGTCGGACGACAAAGTCGCGCAGATGGTGTTCCAGAGCGAGGGCTCGAGCGACAAGAACGCCGACGAGCTCTCAAAGAAATACGTCGAGGAGTTGCGGAAGAAAGCCCGCATCATCGAGCGCTGAAGTCGGCATCGCCGTGCCTGACACAGAGCTTCCGCTGGCGTTGAGCGTCGGCGATCCGTCCGGTGTGGGGCCGGACATCGCCATCGCCGCTTGGCAGGCCCGCGACAGCGCCGGCGTTCCGTTTTTTTATCTCCTTGCCGATCCGGCGCTGATTGCCGCGCGGGCGCACGGGCTCGGCACCGATATCGCGATTGCCGAGACGACGCCGGCGCTAGCGCCTAGTGTGTTTTCGCGCGCGCTGCCGGTGGTGGCGCTTTCCGCCCGTTTCGTCGACAGTCCCGGCCGCCCGGATCCAGCCAACGCCGCCGGGATCATCGAGGCGATCGACCGCGCCGTTGCCGACTGCCTGGCCGGCCGCGCTGCCGCGGTCGTCACCTGCCCGATTGCCAAGAAGCCGCTCTACGATGCCGGCTTTCGCTTTCCCGGCCACACCGAATATCTGGCGCATCTGGCATCACTTCACACCGGCACCGAAGTGACGCCGGTGATGCTGCTTGCCGGTCCGGACCTGCGCACCGTGCCGGTCACCATTCACATCGCACTGGCCGAGGTGCCGAAGGCGCTGACGACCGACCTGATCGTCGCCACCGGCCGCATTACCGCCGCCGACCTTGCAAACCGCTTCGGAATTGCCAAGCCGCGGCTCGCCATCGCCGGCCTCAACCCTCATGCCGGCGAAGGCGGCGCGATAGGCACCGAAGACGAGCGGATCGTGCGCCCGGCGATCGACAGGCTGAGGCAGGAAGGAATAGAAGCCTTCGGGCCATTGCCGGCCGACACCCTGTTTCACGCTCGCGCCCGCGCCGGCTATGACGTGGTGCTCTGCATGTATCATGACCAGGCGCTGATCCCCGCCAAGGCGCTGGCGTTTGACGAGGCAGTCAACGTCACGCTCGGCCTGCCCTTCATCCGCACCTCGCCCGACCACGGCACCGCCTTCGACATCGCTGGCAAGGGCATTGCCCGTGCCGACAGCCTGATTGCGGCGCTGAAACTCGCTCGCCTGCTTGCCGATACCGGGAAAAGGCCGTAGGCCACTGAGCCCAATAGCCAATTCGACGACCTTAACCCGACGAGCCCAGCCCGATGAGCCCAGCCCGATGAGCCCAACCCGATGAGCATAGACGGCCTGCCGGCACTGCGCGAGGTGATCGAGCGCTATGGGCTGCAGGCAAAAAAGGCACTCGGCCAGAATTTTCTGCTCGACCTTAACCTGACAAGCAAGATTGCGCGGACCGCCGGCGACCTGAGCGACGTTACGGTTATCGAGGTCGGTCCCGGTCCGGGCGGGCTGACTCGGGCCCTGCTCCTCAACGGCGCCCGCCGGGTCGTCGCGATCGAGCGCGACGAGCGCTGCCTGGCGGCCTTGGCCGAGATCGCGAACCACTACCCGGGTCGGCTCGAGGTCGTAGCCGGCGATGCGCTGAAAACTGATTTTGCAGCGCTTGCCAAAGGAGCGCCGGGAAGCGGGGGGTCGGTGAAAATCGTTGCCAACCTGCCTTACAATATCGGCACCGAATTGCTGATCCGCTGGCTGACCGTGACCGAGTGGCCGCCTTTCTACGCGTCGATGACGCTGATGTTCCAGCGCGAGGTCGCCGAACGCATTGCAGCCAGCCCCGGCAGCGAGGCCTATGGCCGGCTCGGCGTGCTTGCAGGCTGGCGGACGGAGGCGAGGATTGTCTTCGACGTGCCGCCCCAGGCGTTCACACCGCCACCCAAGGTGACGTCCTCGGTGGTGCATCTGGTGCCGCGCGCCAGCCCCTTGCCGGCAGAGGTCAAACGGCTTAGCCGCGTCACCGAAGCGGCGTTCGGCCAGCGCCGGAAAATGCTGCGGCAGAGCGTGAAAAGCCTCGGCGGCGAGGCACTGCTCACCCGCGCCGGCATCGATCCGACCAGGCGTGCGGAGACGCTCAGCGTCGAGGAATTCGTTCGCCTGACCAACGCGGTGTGATGCCGGGAAGCCTCCGCGTTGAATTTCCGCTCTCATGGCATAGATAGCCGGACAAACCCTGCCCGGAGACAAACAGTGGCCGCCTATATCATTTCCGACGTCACGATCCGTGACACAGAGACTATCGAAGCCTATCGCGCCCGCGCGGCTGCCTCCATCGCCCAGCATGGCGGGCGCTATCTGGTACGCGGCGGCGAGGTGGAAAGGTTGGAAGGCGACTGGTCTCCCGGGCCGCTGATCATCGTGGAATTCCCCGACATGGACACGGCGCGGCGTTGGTACCGCTCCGCCGAATATGCCGCGGCATTGGAACTGCGCGACGCCGCGCTCAGCCGCAATCTGATCCTGGTCGCGGGGACAGCGCCTTGATCAATCCGTCTTCTCATCGAGCAGCCCCGAGACGAAATCGAACAGGCCCGGCCGGCGATCGCGTCTGAGCCGTTCGGCCGTGACGATGCCGCGCACCTCGGCGAAAGCGCGGTCGAGATCGTCGTTGACGATGACGAAATCATACTCCTTCCAGTGCTCGATCTCGTTGCGGGCGTTCTTGAGCCGCGTCTCGATCACCGCTTCCTGGTCCTCGGCGCGACGCTTCAGCCGCGCCTTCAATTCCTTCATCGATGGCGGCAGGATGAAGATCGAGACGATGTCGGCGCGCATCTTCTCCTTGAGCTGCTGAGCGCCTTGCCAGTCGATGTCGAACAGCATGTCGCGGCCTTCGGCCAGCGCCTGTTCGGCCGGCTCGCGCGGGGTCGCGTAGCAATTGCCGTGCACCTCCGCCCATTCGAGCAGCGCATCGGAATCGCGTAGCCGCTCGAACTCGCGCATGGTGCGGAAGTGGTAATGGACGCCCTCGATCTCGCTGCCGCGGCGTGCCCGCGTGGTGACCGAGACCGACAATTCGAGGCTGGAATCGCTCTCCAGCAGATTGCGCGCAATCGTCGACTTGCCGGCGCCTGACGGCGACGACAAGACCAGCATCAGCCCGCGGCGCCGAATGCGGGAACCCAAATCCCTAGCGGTCATGGGGCTTGGCAGTCATGTGGCTTGGCATCGGGATCATTCCAGATTCTGGACCTGTTCGCGAAATTGGTCGACGACCGCCTTCAGCTCCAGCCCGATGGCGGTGACCGCGGCAGCATTCGACTTGGAACACAGCGTATTCGATTCGCGGTTGAATTCCTGTGCCAGAAAATCGAGCTTGCGGCCGATGGCGCCACCGCCGGCGAGCAGCGCCCGGCCCGACGCCACGTGCGTCTTCAGCCGGTCGATTTCCTCGCGTATGTCGGCCTTGGTGGCCAGAAACGCCGCTTCCATATGCAGCCGGCTGGCGTCCAGGTTGGCGGACGCGTCCATCAACAGGCGGATCTGCTCGGCGAGCCTTTCGCGGATCGTGGCCGGCTCGCGTGATGGATCGGCCTCGGCCCGCAGCGTCAGCGCCTCGATGGCATCGATATGGCCGGACAGCAGGGAACGAAGTGCGGCACCTTCGCCCTGGCGCGCCTGCTGCAGCCCGTTCAGTGCTGCTTCCAGCGCCGACAGTATTGCGGTATCGAGCGCACTGCGCGCCTCTTCGGTTTCGATGGTTTCGGGAACGTCGAGGACGCCGCGCAGCGCAAGCAGGCCGTCGGCCGCCGCAGGGGCTACTCCGAACTGCTCCTGCAGCCGCTTGGCCAAGCCCGCCAGATCCTTCAGGAAAGCCTCGTTGACCACGGGTTGCGCTTGCGCGCCGGCGGCGCGGCCAATGGTCAGCGTCATCTGGAAATTGCCGCGCGCAAAACGCTTTTGCACCGTCTGCCGGACGGCCGGCTCCAGCCGGTCGAAACCTTGCGGCAGCCGCAGCCTGACCTCGACGCTTTTGCCGTTGACGGACTTGGCTTCCCAGGCAATCGAAGTGCCGTCGTGTTCGGCGACACTGCGCGCAAAACCGGTCATGCTCTGCAAGTTCATGTAGCCGTGCGTCCCTTTGCCGAATGCCCTCAAGCCGGAGCGATTTTCTCCGGGCAGGATCATGTGAATTTCAATGCCATAGCAGCCCTTGCACATCCACCCGGACATGCACAGGGCCAACCTGATGGCGTCCGGCCCTACTGGGCGGCGGTGGCGCCCGCATCGTCAACGATGGCTCCCGCCGGCGTGTCGGCTCCGGTATTGGTTGCCCCGGCCTTGGCGGCGTCCAGCGCCTGCTTTTTCAGCAGCGCCCGGTAGCGAGCGACATTCTCGTTATGCTCATCGAGCGTCGAGGCAAAGACGTGGCCGCCGCTGCCGTCGGCGACGAAGTAGAGATCGCTGGTCTTCGACGGATTGGCGACGGCCTCCAGCGCCGCACGGCCGGGATTGGCGATCGGCGTCGGCGGCAAACCGTTGATCAGATAGGTGTTGTAGGGCGTCGGCTTCTGGATGTCCGACTGATAGATCGGGCGATCGATGGGTTTGCCCTTGCCGCCGAAGAGGCCGTAGATGATGGTCGGGTCCGACTGCAGCCGCATACCCTTGGCCAGCCGATTGAGGAAGACGGCGGCTACGCGCGAGCGTTCATCGCCCTTGCCGGTCTCCTTCTCGACGATCGAGGCCAGGGTGACAAAATCCTCAACATTGGCGATCGGCAGATCCGGCGCTCGGCGCTGCCAGACCTCGTCGACCAGCTTCTTCTGGTCGGCCAGAAGCTTGTCGACCATCTGCTGGCGTGTTGCGCCGCGGGTGAAGCGCAGCGTGTCGGTGGCGAGGCTACCCTCAGGTGGAGTGGTCGACGGCATATCGCCGGTCAGCGCGTCCTGCTCGGCGATCCGTTGCAGCGCCTGCTCGACCGTCAGCCCCTCGGGGATAGTCAGCGAATACATCACCGACTTGCCGCTCTTCAGGAGTTCCATGATGTCGTGCATCGACGCCTGCGGCTTGATCTCGTATTCGCCGGCCTTCAGGGCGGAATCATTGCCGAAGGCGCGCACGCCAAGGCGGAAAATGCGGGCGTCGCTGATCAGTCCTCGCCGCTCAAGCTGGTCGGCGATCTCCTGGACGCCGCTATTCGGCTTGACCAGGAAAGTGTCCCCATTGGCCGACGGGCCGGGCTCGTTGAACTCCTGCTTGCCGAAATACAGCGCAACGCCTGCCGCCAGAACCATCAGCATCACCGAAGAGATGACGAAGTTCATGAACACGACGAACTGGCTGCGCGAGGCACGCGAGCGCTTCGGCGGCGGCGTGCCGGCCTCGGGCCGCAAGGCCTCGCTGGCCGTCTTCGGCACGATCGGGCCGGACGTTGCTGGCCGTTGCCCGAATTCCCCGTTATCGGCCGGATTTGTGTTCATAGCGCCCTACCATCTGATCTTGCGACGAATCCCCTCGGGCAGAGTAGGGGCGAATATGGCAAAATTGACGGCAGACGGAAACCGGCAGAGCGGTCAGCCATTGTAGCGCTGGAAGACGAGCGAGGCGTTGGTGCCACCGAAGCCGAAGGAGTTGGACAGCGCCACGTCGATCTGCCGGGCTCGCGGCTTGTGCGGCACCAGGTCGATCGCCGTTTCGCGCTCCGGATTGTCGAGATTGATGGTCGGCGGCGCGATGTTGTCGCGAATGGCGAGGATCGAAAAGATCGCCTCGGCAGCACCAGCCGCGCCCAGCAGGTGGCCAATCGACGATTTGGTCGACGACATCGATATCTTAGAGGCGGCGTTGCCGACCAGCCGTTCGACGGCGCCGAGTTCGATCGTGTCGGCCATGGTCGATGTGCCGTGCGCGTTGATGTAGTCGACATCTGCGGGCGTCAGCTTCGCCCGGTTTAGCGCCGCTGTCATGCAACGGAAAGCGCCGTCGCCATCCTCGGCAGGCGCGGTGATGTGATAGGCGTCGCCGGTCAGACCGTAGCCGGTGACCTCGGCATAGATCTTGGCGCCGCGGGCCTTGGCGTGTTCGAGTTCCTCGAGCACGACAACACCGGCGCCCTCGCCCATGACGAAGCCGTCGCGATCGCGATCATAGGGGCGCGAGGCCGTTTGCGGCGCGTCGTTGCGCTCGGTGGAGAGCGCGCGGCAAGCGGCGAACCCGGCGACCGAGAGTCTCGTCACCGGCGCTTCGGCGCCGCCTGCGACCATAACGTCTGCATCGCCCCAGATGATCAGGCGGGCGGCGTCGCCGATGGCGTGGGCACCGGTCGAGCAAGCGGTGACAACGGCGTGGTTTGGGCCTTTCAGCCCATGCCGGATCGAGACCTGGCCGGAGACGAGGTTGATGATCTGGCCGGGGATGAAGAACGGGCTGATGCGGCGCGGGCCGCGTTCCTTGAGGATCATCGCATTCTCGGCGATGCCTTCGATGCCGCCGATGCCAGAACCGATCAGCACGCCGGTGGCGCACTGATCCTCGTGCGTCTTCGGCTGCCAGCCGGAATCCTTGAGTGCCTCGTCGGCGGCCGCGATTCCGTACAGGATAAAATCGCCGATCTTACGCAGTTCCTTCGGCTCGAGAACGGCTTCAGGATTGAAAGTGGCGTTGGAGCCGTCACCGCGCGGAATGACGTGGGCGACCTTGCAGGCAAGGTCTTCCACCTCGAATTCGGTGATGCGCTTGGCTGCGCTGCGGCCTGTCAGAAGCTCCTTCCAGCTGTGCTCGAAGCCCATGCCGAACGGCGAAAGCAGCCCAAGGCCCGTGACGACGACACGCCTCATCGCAGGTCCTCCTCGGTGATGACTGCAAATAGCGTCAGGCCGAGGCCTTGTCGATGTATTTCACCGCATCGCCAACAGTCAGGATGGTCTCGGCGGCGTCGTCCGGGATCTCGACACCGAACTCTTCTTCGAACGCCATGACAAGTTCGACCGTGTCGAGGCTGTCCGCGCCCAGATCATCGATGAAGCTCGCCTGCTCCGTCACCTTGTCGGCATCGACGCCAAGGTGCTCGATGACGATCTTCTTGACGCGCTCTGCGGTGTCACTCATTTGGGCATCCTCGTCTTTTGGTTGTCTGTCTTCGTTAGCGGGCAGAATGCCGCTAATCAAGCTGAAAGATGGTCCTGCCGGAAACGCAGCGGAACAGGACCGGTTTTTGCCCGAACCGCCGGGTTGCGGGCGGCATTACACGAAAAATCCCATGCATCCAAGACGGAATGAAGCGTTTTCCCAAGTGTTAGATCATTGCCATGCCGCCATTCACATGAATGGTCTGGCCGGTGACGTAGGCTGCCTCGTTGGAAGCGAGGTAGGCGACGGCAGAGGCGACTTCGGCGCCCGTGCCCATGCGCCGGGTCGGGATCGCCGCCATGATCGCCTCTTTCTGCTTGTCGTTGAGCTTGGCGGTCATCGCCGATTCGATGAAGCCCGGGGCGACGCAGTTGACGGTGATATTGCGGGTGGCGATCTCCTGCGCCAGCGATTTGGTAAAGCCGATCATACCGGCTTTGGAGGCGCAGTAATTGGTCTGGCCGGGATTGCCAGTGACGCCAACCACTGAAGTGATGTTGATGATGCGGCCATGGCGGCGGCGCATCATCGGATGGGTAAGCTCGCGGGTCAGCCGGAACACGGCGGTCAGGTTGACCTCGAGCACGCTATCCCAGTCGGCGTCAGCCATGCGCACGAACAACCCGTCCTTGGTGATGCCGGCATTGTTGACGAGGATGTCGACGCCTTCGAGGTCGGCCTCCGCCTTCTGGCCGAGCGCCTTGACGTCGTCGCGGTTGGAAAGATTGGCCGGGAAAAGCTTGACCCGGTCGCCCAGTTCGGCGGCCAGCGCCTCCAATTTCTCGATACGTGTGCCATGCAGGCCGACGATGGCGCCCTGGCCGTGCAGCACGCGGGCGATCGCCTCGCCGATACCTCCAGATGCGCCGGTGACGAGCGCCTTGCGGCCGGTCAATTCGAACATTCTTGCCTCCTGATCTGAGCGAACACCCTTTGCATGGAGCGGGGTCAAATCGCCAGTTGATTATGCAAGCGCCCCCAGCGCCGCCTCGACATCCGCCGCGGATCCGATGGCAGTGGTGGCAATATCGCGGTTGATGCGGCGGGCCAGCCCCGACAGCACCTTGCCGGCGCCCACTTCGTAAAGCGTCGCAACGCCGTTGCTGCCGAACCACTCCACCGTTTCGCGCCAGCGCACGCGCCCGACCACCTGTTCGACGAGGCGGCGGGCAATCTCGTCGGGATCGCTCGTCGGGGTCACCGTAACGTTGGAGACCAGCGGCACGGCGGGCGCACTCTTAGTCACGGCGGCCAGCGCCTCCCGCATGATCTCGGCCGCAGGCTTCATCAATGCCGAATGGAAGGGCGCCGAAACCTGCAGCATCAGCGCCCGCTTGGCGCCCTTCTCCGTGCATAGCTTCGCCGCCAGTTCGACCGCCGGCCTGGCGCCGGAGATCACCAGCTGGCCGCCGCCATTGTCGTTGGCGATCTGGCACACCAAGGCTTGCGCGGGATCTCTGGCGGTGCCTTGGGCGGCCTCTGAGCAAGCGGCCTCGACGTCGGCCTGTTCCAGCCCGATGATCGCCGCCATCGCGCCCTCGCCGGCCGGTACAGCCGCCTGCATGGCATTGCCGCGGATACGCAACAGCCGGGCGGCGTCGGCGACCGAAACGAAACCAGCGGCCGCAAGTGCCGAATATTCACCGAGCGAATGGCCGGCGACATAGGTGACCTTGCCGTTCAGGGAGAAGCCGCGCGCCTCCAGCGCCCGGACTGCGGCAAGTGACACCGCCATCAGCGCCGGCTGAGCATTGGCGGTCAGCGTCAGCGTCTCTTCCGGGCCTTCCCAGATCAGCTGCGATAGTTTTTCACCGAGCGCGTCGTCGACTTCCTCGAAGATCCGCCGCGATTCCACAAAAGTATCGGCGAGGTCCTTGCCCATGCCGACGGCCTGGCTGCCCTGCCCCGGAAAGGTGAATGCGATGGCCATGGTCGGCTCCCAGCTGCTGGTTCTCGCTGCCTGTGACGCAAGGCGTGCGCCCAAGTCAAGTCCAACCTTGACCGCTCAGCGTCGGCCGAGTGCCTGTTTCGGCAGGCTTTTTGGCGATCACTCATGATGAAAACCGCTCACGATTTGTTTGCTGGCTCTTCTTATTTCCGCCGCAGGCGCTAGGCTTTGCGTGACAGTTCGATGACAATCGAGTGACGCCTTTGTTGCGGGCCGGGGAACTATTGAAGTGGCAAAGACCAAGCAGAGCGCAGCCGAGGCGGCGCCACAGTTTCTTGAAGGCGATCCGTCGACTGGCTATCTGCCGGCGCGCAGATGGCCTGTCATCCGCTATGGCCTTATCAGCTTGCTGGCTGCGGCTATCCTGGTGTTTGCCATCGAACTGATCGTGCGCGGCAACTTTGCCGGCACCATTGATTTCTTTCTGCAGCCTTTCAAACCCGGCTGGACCACGATCATCATTTTTGCGCTGATCCTCATCGGCCTCGACGCCGTGCTCGGCCGCAGCCATCAGAGCCTGATGATCGTCGCGCCGCTGACATTGTCGCTGGCGTTCGTCGGCCACCAGAAGTCGCTCTATCTCGGCGATCCGCTCTATCCGACCGATTTCCTCTATTCCCGGCAGATCGTGGCACTGATGCCACTCCTGGTCCGCGATCGCCCGGGAACCGCCATTGCCCTGGCGATCGGCATCGTCGGCGGGCTGTCGCTGCTCGTCTATGGCTGGCGGTTATGGCGCCGCCGCGTTCCGGCGCTCAGCCACAAGGGCCGCCTTGCCCGGCTGACGCTGACGGTGCCGCTGATCGCTTTCTTCGTCTCCATCATGGACTATGCCACTTTCTCGTGGACGCGCGACCGGCTGCAGATCATCCCGATTATGTGGGACCAGAAGGAAAACTATGCCTCGAACGGTTTTGCGCTCGCCTTCGCGCTGAACGTCCCGATGGCGCATGTCTCGGCGCCGCCCGGCTATTCCGACAAGGCGATCGAAGCGATCGGCAAACCGCAGGTGACCGCCTCGGTACCTGCCGAGAAGCCCGACATCATCGTCGTGATGAGCGAATCCTTCTGGGATCCGACCAAGCTGCCCGGCGTCACCATCACACCCGACCCTATCCCCAATGTGCGGGCACTGCGCACGGGCTACATGTTCTCGCCCGAGTTCGGCGGCATGACGGCCAACATCGAGTTCGAGGCCCTGACCGGCTTTTCCAACGCCTTCCTGCCGGCGGGCAGCATTCCCTACCAGCAATATGTGCGGACACCGACCCCCTCGCTGGCGACCTTCCTGAAAAGTCAGGGCTACCGGGCACGCGCCATCCATCCCGGCACCAACTGGTTCTGGAATCGGGGGGCCGTCTATGCCGATTTCGGCTTCAACGACTTCAAGTCCGAGGAGACGTTGCCGCCCATGCAGAAACGCGGACCGCTCGCGTCGGACGCAGCGATGACCGACGAGATCATCCGCGAAGCCGATACCAGCGCCGGGCCGGTCTTCTTTTTCGCCGTCAGCCTGCAGAACCACGGGCCGTATGAGCCGTATCGCTATAACAATCCGACCCACAAGGTGCAGGCGCCGATCAGCCAATGGGCACGTGAATCGCTGTTGAGCTACGCCGAAGGCTCTTCCGATGCGGACCGCGGCCTCGAACGGCTGATCGAATGGGCGAAGAAACGCGAGCGGCCGACCGTCATCGCATTCTTCGGCGATCACCTGCCGCCGCTTGGGCCGGTCTACGTCGAGACCGGTTTCCTGAAGGACAATGTCGCGCCGCGCAAGGAGGCGGCCGACCAGATGCTGCAGCACCACCAGACACCATTGATCGTCTGGTCGAACCGCAGCGGCCCGGCCGAGGATCTGGGCGCCGTCAGCCCGGCCTTCCTGCCCTACCATATCCTGAAAACGGCCGGCATCAGCCATCCGTATTACACCGGCTTCCTCGGCCAGTTGCGAGAGCGCTACCGCGTCATCGACCGTAATTTGCTGTTGGCACCGGAAGGCGACGCCACCCCCGATTGGTCGCGTCAGAAAGAGATCGACCCGGCAATCCGCGACTTCCGTCTGCTGCAATACGACATGATGTTCGGCAAGCGCCATGCGGCGCCCGACTTCTTCCCCGAAACCACAGGCAAAGTGGCTGCACACACGAGCTGAGGCAGCTGAAGTTTGCAGCGTGATGCGCGAACTCCGATCGTGCCGTCGAGAGACGGGAATTGTTGCAGCTGATTGCCGACTGCGTAGAGCTGTTCGATTTGTTGGCGTTACCTCGATCGTCTCCCGCGACTATACGAACAGGGCATCCGGTTTGTTTTGTCAGGCGAAATGCGGGAAAACATCCTTGGGTCCGGGCAGGGAATCTGTAAGACCTTGCGAATGAGGCCAGCAGCCCAATAAGACCGGACAACTCGCGTGCAACTCATCTGCTTACGACACGTCGGCCGTTTGCCCTGTCGGTAGCAAATCAAGTTGCCCGGTTTGGTAGCACATCATTTGTCCGCTTCAGTTTTGCGTCGAAGCGGTTCACGCGGCTTGCCCGGTGCGGCAGGTTTCTTGGATTGTGGCGCCGTCGGGCGTGTATCGGGCGATGCGGCGGGCCCGTGGAAGACCGCGAGCGTCCCATCAGGGTATTGCCTGACCTTGACCGCGGCCCCAGCCTCCCTTTGGCTGGCGATAAAACCGGACAACTCATGTGCTACCTAATCCGGACAACTCATCTGCTTACGACACGTCGGCCGTTTGCCCTTGCCTTGCGGCCAAATTCCTGTATAGACGCCCGCAATCTGCCGGTCCTTGCTGGGGGCTGAACGGAGGGCCGGAGGTTTTTCGAAACCTTCGTGTGAAGCCGGAAGTGCTTCCGCCTCCCGTGTCTCCGCTCTCGACCGTCTCGTCATGCTCCTTTCTTCCCCGCCTTCGCAAGGATTGCGGGTCAGAGAAGTTGCAGAGGCTTTTGCCGCCGGGAACCGGGAGAGAAACGAAGAAAGGCACGAACACTATGGCTCTATACGAACATGTGTTTCTTGCTCGGCAGGACCTCTCGCAGCAGCAGGTCGATGCGCTTGTCGAACAGTACAAGGGCGTCATCACCGCGAATGGCGGGTCCGTCGGCCGGGTCGAGAACTGGGGACTGAAGTCCCTCACCTACCGGGTCAACAAGAACCGGAAGGCATATTATACACTCATGGACATCACCTGCCCGCCGGCCGCGCTCAACGAAATGGAGCGCCAGATGGGTCTGTCCGAGGACGTACTGCGTTTCCTGACCATCAAGGTCGATGCGCATGAGGAAGGTCCGTCGGCAATGATGCAGAAGCGCGAAGAGCGGTCGGAACGCGGCGGCTTCGGCGACCGCGACCGTGGCCCGCGCTCATTCGGCGACCGCGATCGCGGTGACCGCGGTGATCGTCCGCCGCGCAGCTTCGGCGATGGCGGTGCCGATCGTGGCCCGCGCCGTCCGCGCGAAGGCTTTGAAGGAGCGGCAGAATAATGGTCGACATCAATCAGATCCCAACCCGGCGCCCCTTCCACCGCCGCCGCAAGACTTGCCCGTTCTCTGGCGCCAACGCGCCGAAGATCGACTACAAGGACGTGCGGCTTCTGCAGCGCTACATTTCGGAGCGCGGCAAGATCGTGCCATCGCGCATCACCGCCGTCAGCCAGAAGAAGCAGCGCGAACTCGCCAAGGCGATCAAGCGTGCCCGCTTCCTCGGCCTGCTGCCTTACGTGGTCCGCTAAATCTACGCGGGCGGTTCGCCGCCCGCTTTTTGTCACCGGCCACGACGGGCGTAGCCGGATCGAACACCAAATCCCGGGTTGGATTTCGACAAGAGATCCTAACTGCCGCGACAGGCAGGACAGCGACACAGGCGGCGACGCCCAGCTTCCTGACCTGTTCCAGACAACTCGGCGCCGATCCTGAGGATAGCGCCCAAGCGAAGGAACAAAACCATGGAAGTCATTCTTCTCGAACGCGTTTCCCGCCTCGGCCAGATGGGCGACACCGTCAAGGTCAAGGACGGATTCGCCCGCAATTTCCTGTTGCCGCAGGGCAAGGCGCTGCGCGCCAACGAAGCTAACAAGAAGAAGTTCGAGGGACAGCGGGCGCAACTGGAAGCCCGCAACCTGGAGCGCAAGTCCGAGGCCGCGCAGATTGCAGAAAAGCTCGACGGCAAGAGCTTCATCGCCGTGCGCTCGGCCGGCGAGACCGGTCAGCTTTATGGTTCGGTCTCGACACGCGACATCGCCGAGCTGGTGACGGCGGAAGGTTTTTCGGTCAACCGCAACCAGATCCTGCTCAACCAGCCGATCAAGACCATTGGCGTCACCAATGTGGCGATCGCGCTGCATCCGGAGGTCGAGGTTACCATCACGCTCAACATTGCCCGCACGGCCGACGAAGCCGAGCGCCAGGCCAAGGGCGAAACGCTGACAACCGCCGAAGCCATCTACGGCGAGGACATCAACGATAATGCGCGGCCGGAAAACTTCTTCGATCCGAATGCGGAGTTCGAGGGCGGCGAAGACAACGGCTGATCGTCATTCGTCGGCATTCGCCGGCTAATCGCTATTCTGGACCAATGCCCGGGCCTCGTACCCGGGCATTTTTATGCCAAATGGAACTTTTCGAACCCCTATATCTTGATGCAGAATAAGACAGCCTGTCTGACCGAGAGGGGACATTTGGTCATGAATATTCTGCTGAAACGCATTCTCGACCGCCTGGTCCGCACAGGCAATCTCAAGGTGACAGGGCCGCAAGGCTCGATGGTGACTTTCGGTGACGGCAGCGGCGAGCCGGTGCACATGCATATCAAGACAAGGCATGCCGAGCGCGCCATCACTTTCGATCCGATGCTGGCGGTGCCGGAAGCCTACATGGACGGTGAACTCGACATTCTCGAGGGCGGCGTGCTGGGGGTGATGCGCATTGCGTTCCAGAACATGGGCAGCGGCGGTATCGATGCCACCTGGTCGAAAGCGATCGAAGGTCTGCGCCACGCCTTCCGGCGCCTGCAGCAGATCAACACGGCGTCGCGGGCGCGCCGCAACGTGCAGCGCCATTACGATCTGTCGGGCGACCTCTACCGCCTCTTCCTCGATGAGGACATGCAATATTCCTGCGCTTATTTCGAGCAGCCGGATATGACCCTCGACGAGGCACAAGCGGCCAAGAAGCGCCATATTGCCGCCAAGCTCAGGCTGAGGGCCGGCCAGACGGTGCTCGATATCGGCTCCGGCTGGGGTGGGCTTGGGCTTTATCTCGCCAAGGCGTTCGACGTCGACGTACAGGGCGTGACGCTGTCGACCGAGCAGCACGGCGTCGCCACCGACCGCGCCCATGCGCAAGGCCTGCAAAACCGGGTTCATTTCGACATCAAGGACTATCGCGAACTCAATGAACGTTTCGATCGCATCGTCTCGGTCGGCATGTTCGAGCATGTCGGCGTCAATCATTTCCGCACCTTCTTCGACAAGTCGGCGACGCTGCTGAAGCCGGACGGCGTCATGCTGCTGCATACGATCGGCCGCTCCGGCGTGCCGTGGGCGACCAGCGCCTTCATCCGCAAATACATCTTCCCGGGCGGCTATATTCCGTCGCTCTCCGAAGTGATGCCGGCCATCGAAAAATCGGGGCTCGTCGTCACCGACATCGAGGTTCTGCGGCTGCATTATGCCGAGACGCTGAAGCATTGGGGCGAACGCTTCGCGGCCAACCGCGACAAGGCCAAGGCGATTTATGACGAGCGCTTCTGCCGTATGTGGGAGTTCTATCTTGCCGCCTCGGAAGCTGCGTTCCGCTGGCAGGATCTGGTGATCTTCCAGATCCAGATTGCCAAGAAGAACGACACGCTGCCGATGACGCGCGACTACATGGCCAATTGTGAGAAGGCGCTGGAGATGCGCGATCTTGGACGTCGTGAAAAGGCTCCGGCGGCCAAGCCCGCTCGCCGCCGCAAAATGGTGGATCCGGAGTAGACGGCCGGCGATCGCGCCATTGCCGCTTGCCATTTGCCGACTGGCACGCTGAAAAGGCTCCCGTCAACGCGGGACCTTTTTTATGACCTACCTCCTCTACATCGCTGCCGCACTTGCCGAGATCGCCGGCTGCTTTTCGTTCTGGGCATGGTGGCGGCTGGAAAAATCGCCGCTGTGGTTGGCGCCCGGTCTCGTCTCGCTGGTGCTATTCGCGTGGCTGCTGGCGCTGGTCGACACCAGCGCGGCGGGCCGGGCCTACGCCGCCTATGGCGGCATCTACATTGCCGCCTCGCTGGCCTGGCTGTGGCTGGCGGAAGGCGTGCACCCCGACCGCTGGGATCTTGCCGGTGCCGCGATCTGCATCGTTGGCGCCTCGGTGATTCTGCTCTCACCTCGGACTGTCTAAGCGATGGAACTGCCCGTCCCGCTTAGACAAGGCGTCGATCGCCTTCTCGAACAGGTGCCGTTGCCGATGCTTAAGCAAGCGGCAAAGACGCTGTCGGACCGCTACCGCGCAGAGTTGCGCGACGGTCGCCTGCACATGGCCGAAGACATGGCGGTGAAGGCCTATCTGGCAACGCGGCTGCCGGCGACTTATGCTGCCATCCGCGCCAGCCTCGACGCGGTAAGCGAGGCGCGGCCCGATTATGCTCCGAGAACGCTGCTCGATGTCGGCGCCGGCCCTGGCACGGTGCTTTGGGCCACAATCAATCTCTGGCCGGATCTCCAACAGGCGGTGCTGCTCGAGGCCGGCGCCGCCGTGCGAAGGGTCGGCGAAGCACTTGCCGCGGATGCGATCACGGCCAGGACCGCCTGGCGGACCGGCGACGTCACCGTCGACCTGGTCGATCTGGAGCCGGCCGAGCTTGTGACTTCAGCCTATGTGCTGGATGAGATCGCGCCGGCATCGCTGGCAAAACTCGTCGACCGGCTCTGGCAGCTCACCGCCGACACGCTGCTGGTGGTCGAGCCGGGCACGCCGGCCGGCTGGCAGCGTATTCTTGCCGTGCGGCGGCAGCTGATCGATACGGGGGCGCACGTGCTTGCGCCCTGCCCGCATGAGGCGCCCTGCCCGCTCGTCGCTCCCGACTGGTGCCATTTCGCCCGCCGCGTCGCCCGCTCGCGCCTGCACCGTCTGGCCAAGGATGCCGAGGTGCCGTGGGAGGACGAGAAATTCATCTTTGTCGCGGCTTCCCGCCATCCGGCCGCTCCGCCTCGAGCGCGAGTGATCGCACCGCCGAAGTCGGGCTCCGGCAAGGCCTTGCTGAAGCTTTGCCAACAGGATGGGAGTGCTGCCGAGCGACTGTTCACCAGGCGCGATGGAGGGGCGTTCAAGGCCGCACGGCGACTGGACTGGGGTGATGCCTTGCCGGAATGACCGGCAGCTATTTTCCTGTTTTGTTCTCGCCCAAGAACGGCTAGGCTCGCCATCTTGATTCGAGTCAATTGAGATTCTTTCCACCGAAAGAACCTGGCTGTGAATCGCGGGCATCAAAGTTGGTTGGTTGGGGACTGATGCAGATAAGTCATCACCGACTTGTCTCGTTCTGATATCGAGAGACCGGGGATCAGGACCGGGGACATCATGGCAGAGGCAGCACGAAAATTCGGCGTGGCGGAAACACCGCTCTATCGCGAGGCGCCGAACAACATCGAGGCCGAGCAGGCGCTGCTCGGCGCCATACTGGTCAACAACGATGCCTTCTACCGCGTCTCCGACTTCCTGAAGCCCGGCCATTTCTACGAGCCGCTGCATAGAAAGATCTTCGAGGTCGCGGCCGAGCTCATCCGCATGGGCAAGATCGCGACGCCAATCACGCTGAAGACCTTCCTGCCGGCCGACGAGAAGGTCGGCGACATGACGGTGGCGCAATATATCGTGCGGTTGGCGGTCGAGGCCGTCACGGTCGTCAACGCCACCGACTATGGCCGCGCCATCTACGATCTGGCCACGCGGCGCGCGCTGATCACCGTCGGCGAGGACATGGTCAACATCGCCTATGACGCGCCGGTCGACATGTCGCCCTCCGACCAGATCGAGGATGCCGAGCGGCGCCTGTTCGAGTTGGCCGAGACCGGCCGCTATGATGGCGGCTTCGAGAGCTTCACCGACGCCGTCAAGACCGCCGTCGACATGGCCAATGCCGCCTATATGCGCGACGGGCATCTGTCGGGCGTCGCCACCGGCTTGCGCGACCTCGACCGCCGCATGGGCGGCCTGCAGTCGTCCGACCTGATCATCATTGCGGGGCGCCCCGGCATGGGCAAGACCTCGCTCGCCACCAATATCGCCTTCAATATCGCCGAGGCCTACGTCCCGGCGCAGCAGGCCGACGGCTCGTTCAAAGCGGCCAACGGCGGCGTCGTCGGCTTCTTTTCGCTCGAAATGTCGTCCGAACAGCTGGCCACCCGCATCATCTCCGAACAGACCGAAATCCCGTCGTCGAAAATCCGCCGCGGCGAGATCAGCGAGATGGATTTCGAAAAGCTCGTCGCCTGCTCGCAGACCATGCAGAAAATCCCGCTGTTCATCGACCAGACCGGCGGCATTTCCATTGCTCAGCTGTCCGCCCGCGCACGTCGCCTGAAGCGCCAGCGCGGCCTCGACGTCATCGTCATCGACTATATCCAGCTGATGCAGGGATCGAGCGCGAAATCATCGCAAAACCGCGTCCAGGAGATCACCGAGATCACCACCGGGCTCAAGGCGCTGGCCAAGGAGCTGGCGGTGCCGATCATTGCGCTGTCGCAGCTGTCGCGCCAGGTCGAGAGCCGCGACGACAAGCGCCCGCAGCTTTCGGATCTGCGCGAATCGGGCTCCATCGAACAGGACGCCGACGTGGTGCTGTTCGTCTACCGCGAGGAATACTACCTGAAGAACCGCGAGCCGAAGCCGGGCACCGACGAATACATCAAATGGGAACACGAGATGAACGAGATGCGCGGCAAGGCCGAGGTCATCGTCGCCAAGCAGCGCCACGGTCCAACGGGATCGGTCAGCCTCGCCTTCCAGGGCGAATTCACCCGCTTCTCGGACCTTGCCGAGGAGCATCATTTGCCGGATCGGTTCGAGTAGCTTTTTGACCAACCGTCGCGCTCCGTCACACCCCCCTCTGGCCTGCCGGCCATCTCCCCCGCAAGGGGGGAGATCGGCAGTTTTGCCGCCGGCTCTCTTCCTGCGACATCAGAGATTGGCGACAGCGTCGATGACAGCCAATCTCCCCCCTTGCGGGGGAGATGTCCGGCAGGACAGAGGGGGGTGGGCCGGATCGCCGAGCCTCGGCAATTGGCAAGCGACGCGACGCTGATGGCCAAATCGCGCGTCCAGTTCATCTGCCAGAATTGTGGTTCGGTGCATCAGCGCTGGGCCGGCAAATGCGATGCGTGCGGCGAGTGGAATACGCTGGTCGAGGAAGGCACGTCCGGCGGCATAGGCTCGGGTCCGGCCAACACCCGCAATGCGCGCAAGGGCCGCGCCGTGGTGCTGACGACGCTGTCCGGCGACATCGAGGATGCGCCGCGCATTGTCTCCGGCATCGGCGAGCTCGACCGCGCCACAGGCGGCGGCTTCGTGCGCGGCTCGGCGCTGCTGGTCGGCGGCGATCCCGGCATCGGCAAGTCGACGCTGCTCACCCAGGCCGCGGCCGCGCTGGCGGCAAAGGGCCACCGCATCGTCTACGTCTCGGGTGAAGAGGCGGTCGCCCAGATCAGGCTGCGCGCCCAGCGGCTCGGCGTCGCCGACACCCCGGTCGAGCTCGCCGCCGAGACCAATGTCGAGGACATCCTCGCCACCATCGCCGATGGCAAGCGGCCGGATCTGGTCATTCTCGATTCGATCCAGACGCTGTGGACCGACATGGCCGATTCGGCGCCCGGCACGGTGACCCAGGTGCGTGCTGCGGCCCAGGCGATGATCCGCTACGCAAAATCCACAGGGGCGGCGATCGTTCTGGTCGGCCATGTCACCAAGGAGGGCCAGATCGCCGGCCCACGCGTCGTCGAGCACATGGTCGACGCGGTGCTCTATTTCGAGGGCGAAGGCGGCCACCACTTCCGTATCCTGCGCACGGTCAAGAATCGATTCGGGCCAACCGACGAGATCGGCGTCTTCGAAATGTCGGACAAGGGCTTGCGGGAAGTCGCCAACCCGTCCGAGCTTTTCCTCGGCGAGCGCCATGCGAAGTCGCCGGGTGCCGCGGTTTTCGCCGGCATGGAGGGCACACGGCCGGTGCTGGTCGAGATCCAGGCGCTGGTGGCGCCGTCGACGCTGGGCACGCCGCGCCGCGCCGTCGTCGGCTGGGACGGTGCCCGGCTATCGATGATCCTGGCGGTTCTGGAAGCTCATTGCGGCGTCCGCTTCGGCACCCACGACGTCTATCTCAACGTTGCCGGCGGCTACCGCATTTCGGAGCCGGCGGCCGACCTGGCAGTGGCGGCGGCACTGGTTTCCTCGCTCACCGGTCTTGCCCTTCCCGCCGATTGCGTCTATTTCGGCGAAATCAGCCTTTCGGGTGCGGTGAGGCCGGTTGCGCACGCGCAGCAGCGCCTCAAGGAAGCCGAAAAGCTGGGTTTCGGAAGCGCGGTTCTGCCCTTGGGCAGCGAGGAACTTGTCGGTGGTAATGGGGTCGGGGGGATCGGAGCCGGCGCTTTCCAGCCCACCGAGCTTGCCGATCTCGTGGCGCGCATAGCCGGCTCACGGCGCAGCCGCGTCGACGAGCGAGAGTGATGCGGCTCGTCGAGCCGCGAAAAAGAGATCGGAGTGGGGCGAAAACATGCCGATTACGCTGCTTGACGGAATTCTCGTCGGCTTCACCCTGGTCTCGGCGATGCTCGCCATGGTTCGAGGCTTTTCGCGCGAGATCCTGTCGATCATCTCCTGGGCAGCCGCTGCAGCGGCCGCCTTCTTCTTCTACAAGCCGGTGCTGCCTTACATTCAGCCCTATATCGACAACGAAAAGGCCGCCATGGCAGCGGCCGCCGGTATCGTCTTCATTGTCGCGCTGATCGTCGTTTCGGTCATCACCATGAAGCTCGCCGACTGGATCATCGATTCCAGGATCGGCGCGCTCGATCGTACACTTGGCTTCCTCTATGGCGCGGCGCGCGGTATCCTGGTCGTCGCTGTTGCGCTGCTTTTCTTCAATTGGCTGGCCGGCGCCAAGGCCCCAGGCTGGATTGCCAACGCCAAGTCAAAGCCGCTGCTCGAATCGATCGGCGCCAAGCTCGAAAGCCTGCTGCCCGAGGATCCGGAAAACGCTATCCTCAACAAGCTCAATCCGAATCAGCCAGCCACCGAGACGCCTCTGGCCCCAGACGCGCCTGCAGCGGAAGCACCTGCCGCCGGCGACGACGCCACCGCTCCGGCACCCGATGACAGCGACGCGCCACCGGCCGACAATGCGCCCGCGACGCCGGCACCTGCAAACCCGGCGCCGGCAAACTGATTTCGACAGACTTGCCAATCTGCAGACTTGGCGAGGCATCAAGACTGACGATCATGTGAACGCCGCACCACGTGCGTTGCTTTCGATGCGCTATGACCTTATATGGCGACTTTAGCGGAGCTTGAGCCCCCAATGGCAGACGCAGACGACGTGCTTTCCGCCGAAGCCGACGACCATTTCCACGACGAATGCGGCGTGTTCGGCATTTTCGGCCGGCAGGACGCCGCAGCCATCGTAACCCTCGGCCTGCATGCGTTGCAGCATCGAGGCCAGGAAGCGGCCGGCATCGTTTCCTACGACGGCACCCAATTCCATGTCGAACGCCATGTCGGCCTGATCGGCGACACCTTCACCAAGCAGCGTGTCATCGACAGCCTGCAAGGCAACCGTGCCATCGGCCACACGCGCTACGCCACCACCGGCGGCTCCGGCCTGCGCAACATCCAGCCTTTCTTCGCCGAACTTGCCGATGGCGGCTTTGCCGTCGCCCACAACGGCAATCTCACCAACGCCATGACCGTGCAGCGCGCGCTGCAGAAGCAAGGCGCCATCTTCTCTTCCACCTCCGATACCGAGACGCTTTTGCATCTGGTTGCCACCAGCAAGGAGCGCGACCTGAATTCGCGCTTTATCGATGCGGTGCGCCAGGTCGAAGGCGCCTTCTCGCTGGTGGCGATGACGTCCAAGAAGATGATCGGCTGCCGCGACCCGCTCGGCATCCGCCCGCTGGTACTCGGCGATCTCGACGGTGCCTGGATCCTCGCCTCGGAAACCTGTGCGCTCGATATCATCGGGGCGCGTTTCGTGCGTGACTTGAAGCCCGGCGAAATGGTCGTCGTCACCAGCAAGGGGATCGAAAGCCTGTTCCCGTTCGAGCCGCAGAAGACCCGCTTCTGCATTTTCGAATATGTCTATTTCGCGCGGCCGGATTCGTCTGTCGAAGGCCGCAATGTCTACGAAGTACGCAAGCGCATCGGCGCCGAGCTGGCGCTGGAAAGCCCGGTCGAGGCGGACATCGTCGTGCCGGTGCCGGATTCGGGCACGCCGGCGGCGATCGGCTTCTCGCAGGCCGCGGGCATTCCGTTCGAGCTCGGCATCATCCGCAACCACTATGTCGGCCGTACCTTCATTCAGCCCGGCGATTCGATCCGCCACATGGGCGTCAAGCTGAAGCACAACGCCAATCGCCGCATGATCGAAGGTAAGCGTGTGGTGTTGGTCGACGATTCCATTGTGCGCGGCACCACCAGCCAGAAGATCGTGCAGATGGTGCGCGATGCCGGCGCGAAGGAAGTGCATATGCGCATTGCCTCGCCGCCGACGCGCGCCTCCTGCTTTTACGGCGTCGACACGCCGGAGAAATCGAAGCTGCTGGCATCGCGCATGTCGGTGGAGGAGATGGCCGAGTTCATCCGCGTCGATTCGCTCGGCTTCCTCTCGATAGACGGGCTCTATCGCGCCGTCGGCGAAGCCGGCCGCGACAACGAGCAGCCGCAATTCTGCGACGCCTGCTTCACCGGCCAGTATCCGACCCGGCTTGCCGATTTCGAAGGCTCCGACAATGTGCGCACGCTGTCGCTGTTAGCGGCCGGCGGGTCGTAGGCCTTGCCGGTCCGTTTGTCTCCCTCCCTTGGCCCCTCACGGCGGTTTCACCTTGCCTGTCGGAATCCATCGTATGAGCCTTGACCTCTCCGGCCGCGTCGCGGTCGTCACCGGCGCCTCGCGCGGTATCGGCTATTTCATCGCCAGGGAGCTTGCCGCTGCCGGTGCGCATGTGATTGCGGTTGCTCGCACCGTCGGCGGGTTGGAAGAACTCGACGACCAGATCAAGGCAGGTGGCGGACAGGCGACGCTGGTCCCGCTCGATCTTGCCGACATGGCGGGGATCGACCGGCTGGGCGGCGCCATCCACGAGCGCTGGGGCAAGCTCGATATACTGGTCGCCAACGCCGCTGTGCTCGGCGTCATCGCCCCGATCGGCCATGTCGAGGCCAAGACCTTCGAGAAGGTGATGACCATCAACGTCACCGCAACATGGCGGCTGATCCGCTCGGTCGACCCGCTGCTCAGGCTTTCCGATGCCGGCCGTGCTATCGTGCTGAGTTCCAGCCTTGCCCACTCCGCACGCGCCTTCTGGGCGCCTTATGCGGCGTCGAAGGCGGCGGTCGAGGCCATGACGCGTTCATGGGCGCATGAGACCGAAAACCTGCCGCTCAGGGTCAATGCCGCCGATCCCGGGGCAACGCGCACCGCGATGCGGGCGCAGGCCGTACCCGGCGAGGATCCTGAAACACTGCCGCACCCTTCGGAGATCGCCAAGCGTATCGTGCCGCTGGCCAGCCCTATGCTCAAGGAGACCGGGCTGATCTTCCAGGCCAAGCACAATCGCTTTGTCGCCTACCGGCAGCCGGAGTAGCCACACATCGCATTTTGCCGGAAGAATTGCGCCGGCACCAACGTTGTTCGGGTGCCACAATTCGAGGAACGGAGGACCATATGCGGAGACTGCTTCTCTTGACTGCCACCGCGCTGCTTGCAGTTATCGGCGCCACGTCGTCGCAGGAGGCAACGATGAGCTTTTTCGTCACCAGCGTCGGCTCCGGCAAAGGCGCCGATCTCGGCGGTGTGGCCGGCGCCGACGCCCATTGTAGTTCACTGGCCGAAGCCGCGGGCGTTACCGGCAAGACATGGCGCGCTTATCTCTCGACCAGCGATACCGATGCACGCGACCGTATCGGCAAAGGCCCGTGGTTCAACGCCAAGGGCGTCAAGATCGCCGATGATGTCGCTTCCCTGCATAGCGATGCCAACGCCATCACCAAACAGACGGCACTCGACGAAAAGGGCCAAATGGTCAACGGCCGCGGCGACACGCCCAACCGGCACGACGTTTTGACCGGCTCCAAGCCGGACGGCACGAAAATAGCCGACCAGACCTGCGGCGACTGGACGCTGAGCGGAGCAGAAGGTGTGGCGATGATGGGTCATCATGATCGTACCGGCCTCGATGATTCGGCAGCCGCCAAATCGTGGAATTCCTCGCATGCGTCACGCGGTGGCTGCAGCCAGGAGGCGCTGAAGGGCACCGGCGGCGACGGCCTGTTCTATTGTTTTGCGGTGAACTGAACCAAAGCCGGAAAACGACCGACATCACGCGGCTGTGATGCCGTGGCTTAACGCCGCGCTTTGGCCCAGCTTTCGCCGCTGGGCCGGAGTTGCTAGGATCGTGCGACTCCCAAACAAGCAGAGCGAGGAAATACTCATGGCGGCACCGAGCGTAGCGTTAGTCTGGTATCTGGTGATCGCCGGCCCGCAAGGCGGCATGGTCGTGCTGCCCAGCACATTCGACACCCGCGAACAGTGCGCCTTCGCCATAACCGAATACCAGAAGCAACCGACGCCGGCCGGCTGGTCGGTGCAGTGCGTGCCGAGCGCCTCGCCCTTCGCCGACGAGGGCGACGCCGAGGAGCCGTCGGCGCAGTAGGAGAACGTGATCTCCCCCTTGAGGGACCCTTGGGGGGACATGGCCGACAGGCCAGGCTGGTCCGACCGCGCTCGGCCTGCTGCAGCGGTTGGCACTTCACGCGAGACAACCCCTCTGTCGCCTTCGGCGACATCTCCCCCTGAGGGACCCTCAAGGGGGAGATCGTCAGCGTCGCGCGCTGACCGTCAGCTCCGGCTTCTGGCTGATGGTCTGAAACACCACGCAGTAGCGCTCAGTCAGCTTGAGCAGCGCATCGATGCGCTCCTGCGGTTCGTCGGTGTCGAGCCCAAATGTCAGCCGGATGGCGCGGAAGCCAACCGGCGCATCCCTCGCCACGCCAAGCGTGCCGCGAAAGTCGAGATCGCCTTCGGCTTCCACCGTGGCGGCCCCAAGCTTGAATTCCAGCGCCGTCGCCACTGCCTTCAGCGTGACACCGGCGCAAGCCACCAGCGCCTCCAGCAGCATGTCGCCGGAGCAGAGTTCGAGCCCGGTGCCGCCGGTCGCCGGATGCAGCCCGGCAATGGCAATCGCCCTGCCCGTCTCGACCTTGCAGGCGATCGATTGGTCGTCGATCGAGCCCTTGGCCTTGAGGGTAATCAGCGCGCGCGAGGCGTCGTCGCGATAGGCCTCCTTCAGCGGCGCCTGCATGGCCTTCAATGCGATCGCGTCCATTTCATTTCTCTCCCATAGTTGTCTGGCTTCGCCGCTTAACGGCGGTGTCGCCTGCCCCAAACGCAAGTCCCCGCTGGCGTAGCGCTTGGCAGGGTTTCGCCCGTATAGCCTGACGATACGGATGCCCGACATCCAACGCCTTCACACCCTCTCTCGCAACACATTCGTAAGGCCGCCGGACATATGGCCGATATCGCCACCCTGGAAACCCGCGAAAGGGTTCTTGCGGGCATCCTGTTCAACGGCGCTGCCGTCTGCTGTTTCGATGCACGACGCCTCGATCAAGCTGACACTATGGTGTCAGGACGGGGCAGCGTAAGCTGGTAAAATGACGGAATCGCTGGACATGTCAGGCACAGTGGAAAGCGCCCGCGAACGTACCCTCGGCATCATCCTGGTCTCGGCATCGGCGGCCGTCTTCGGCCTCACCGGCGTGCTGACCAAATCGATCCATGCCGACCCGCTGACCATCACCTGCTGGCGCGGCTTCGTCGGCTCGATCCTGATCAGCCTTTATGTGCTATGGCGTCGCCAGCGCTCCGGCGGTCGCGACAGCCTGCGGCTCGGCTGGCGCGGCTGGCTGCTGGCGATCGAGGGCGCGCTCGCCAGCATCGCCTTCATCTCGGCGTTCAAGTTCACCTTCGTCGCCAATGTCGCGATCATCTACGCCACCGCACCCTTCGTCACCGCGCTGCTTGCCTTCATGCTGGTCCGCGAGCCGTTCCGGCTGCAGACGCTTGCCGCCGCCGCCGTGTCACTGTGCGGTGTGGCGATCATGGTCTGGTCCGGCTTCGGCACCGGCCATCTGTTCGGCGACGGGTTGGCGCTGCTGATGACGATCGGCAGCGCGCTCTACATGATCATGGTGCGGGCCTTCCGCGACACGCCGGTGGTGTGGGCGGGTGCCGTGTCGGCGTTCCTCCTGTTCGTGCTCGGCTGGCTCATCGCCGAGCCGCTGGCCGTCTCGGCCAGGGACGCTGTGCTTCTAGCCACCTTCGGCGCCTCGTTCGCGCTGGCCTCGATCCTGTGGACGGAGGGCACCCGGCTTATTCCGGCGGCCGAGTCAGGATTGCTGGGCTCGGCCGAAGTGCCATTCGCGATCCTGTTTGCCTTCCTGTTCCTCGCGGAGATCCCGCCGGCAGCCAGCATGCTCGGCGGGGCCATCGTGCTTTGCGCGGTGTTCGCTCACGCCGGCCGAGACTGGCTGATGGCCAGGCAGCGCGCAGCGGATGCATGACCAATCCTCGCCGCGTCCGAGGGCGAGTTGGCGGTCCGATCACGAGAAGTCCGTTCCTCAAAATAAATTTGAAAAGTCATGGAACCATCATAGGGCTCAGTCATTATGGCTGCGACGGGCCACCCCAAGTCCCCCCAAACCCCTCGGCCCGTCCTACTCAGAGCCGACCGCAAGGTCGGCTTTTTCTTTGCTGGCTCAGTTGGCCAAGGCTAGGTTGCCGCTGAACAACGCGGCCAGATCCTGCGCTGGCCGATCGGCATCCTCACGCAAGCGGATGGCGAATTCGGCGACCGGCACTGGCGGCAGATCAAGATCGCGCGGCGCCTCGACGATGCCGGAATGGGCGAAGCGCGCCGTCCTCAACGTCAAGGCGATGCCGGCGTGCACTGCCGTGCGCAGGCCGGCGAGGCTGGCACTGCCGGCAGCAATACGGTAGCGACGGCCGGCCGCATCGAGTGTACTGGTCGCCGCTTCGCGAAACCCGCAATGAGGATCGAGCAGTGCCAAGGGCAGTTCGTCGTGGCGGGTGGTCAGCCCATTCTGTGAGCAAAGCCAGATCATTGGTTCCTTGAGCACGCCGATTTCGTCGCGTGTCGGCACCTGCCGCATGGCAATGGCCAGATCAAGGGTGCCGGCCTGCAAAGCCTGCGCCAGTTCGGCGGAACGGCCGACGCGCAATTCGATCCTGACGCGCGGATGGCTGACAGCGAAAGCCCTGAGAAGCTGCGGCAAGCCGCTGTCGGCGAAGTCCTGCGTGGTACCGATGGCGACGCGCCCGTCGGCACGCGCCCCTTTGAGGGCCAGCCACGCCTCGCGGTGCGCGGCAAGGATGCGACGCGCGTGGCCGACCAGATCCTCGCCTGCCGGCGTCAGACCGCGTCCTCGCCCCTGCGGCACCAGCAGCGCTTCGCCGACAACATCCTCCAGCCGCTGCATCTGCGCGGTCACTGCGGACGGCGAGCGACCGACGATCGACGCGGCCCGCGCCAGGGAACCGCCATCGACGAAAGCGAGGAAAGTCTTGAGGAGGTCGGGATCGAACACCTGCATAATTCGATAATATCAAAGTGTTTATCAAAAACAATTCGATTTTTCTGATCAAAGGACGATGGCATGATTTTCTCGACGGCGAAGAGACGCCGCTTGAAGCCGAGGAGAAGAAACATGCCGATCATCAATGTCAGCGTTACCGGCAAACCCGACACCGGTTTGTCAGCCGCCATTGCCAAGGAGGTAACTGAACTGACGGCCATGCATCTGCGCAAAGACGCAACGATTACAGCTGTTGCCATTTCCTATCACGACCCCGAGCACTGGTTCGCCGGCGGCAAGTCGCTGGCCGAGCATGGCGCCAACACGGCTTGGCTCGACATCAAGGTTGTCGACGGCACCAACACCAAGCTCGAGCTGGAGGCGTATCTGCAGGCAATTTTTGCCGCATTCGGCCGGCTTCTGGGCAAGGTGCATGAGGAAAGCTACGCCCTCGTGCATGAAGTACCTGCGGCGGCCTATGGCTTTGGCGGCAAAACGCAGGAATTCCGCTTCATCAGCGGAAGGATGAAAGCGGCGTAGCTGCGATAGGCAGCCGAATCCAGTGATGACAGGAGAAAAAGGAAAATGGAGCCGCATTGACGTTGATCCAACTTCGGCTAGGTTCTCACCCGAAGCGGCCACTGAAGAGCCGTGACGTGAGATTGTTGGGAGATGCGGCGATGATCCTGACACTGGCGCTGCTTGCGGGTCTTGTCGCGGCCTGGCTGCTGATCGGCGTGGTGGAGACGTTCCGCCTCGGCCTGCGTTTGAGCCAGGCGCTGCTCTACGTGCCGTTCAAGCTCGCCTACCGGATCAGCGACGAGCGCATCAAGATTGCCCGCAAGTCGGCGGCCCCGGTCATCTACGTCGTTTGGCATCAGTCACGCATCGAGCCGGCGCTGATGCTGTCGCTGCTGCCGGAGGACACGCTGCACATCCTCGACCAGGCTTCGGCCAGGTCGCCGTGGCTGGAGCCGTGGCGTGAGCTCGGCCGCACCATCGCCTTCAACGCCGAGCATGTCTTCGTCAGCCGCAGATTGGTGCGGGTGCTGAAGGGCAAGGGCCGGCTCGCCGTTTACCTGCCGGATGCGGTCGAGCCCGACGTCAAGTCGTTTCGGTTGTTTCGCGCCATCACCCGTATCGCCATGCAGGCCGACGCGCGCATCGTGCCGATCTTCGTTGCCGGCGCACGCAGCCTGCCGGCTTCACTGACGCCAGCGGACAAGGCGCCCCGCCACTGGTTTCCGCAGCTGTCGATCAGCGTGCTGGAGCCGATGACCATTGCCGAGCTGGTGGCGCGGAATCCCGATCAGGCCTCCAACACAAATGCGTTGTTCGATCGCTTCGCTGAGGCCAGGCTTTTCGGCAACGATCTCGATCGCGGCCTGTTTCTTGCCATGCGCGATGCCGCCGACCGGGTTGGCGCTTCCCATCCAATTGTCGAGGACGTCATTGGTGGCGCGCTGAGCTACCGGAAAATGTTCATCGGCGCCAGGGTTTTGGGCCACCGCTTCGAGGCAATAACAGCGCCGGGCGAAGCGGTTGGGCTGCTCCTGCCCAACGCCAATGGCGTCGTGCTGTCGTTCGTCGGACTTTTGTCGGCTGCGCGGGTGCCAGCAATGATCAACTATACCGCCGGCCCGGCCAGCGTCACCGCCGCCGTCCGCACGGCGATGATCCGCACCGTGGTCTCCTCACGCGCCTTTGTCGAAAAGGCCAATCTCGCCGACATCGTCGAGGCGGTGGAAAAAGGCGGGGCGAAACTGTTGTGGCTGGAGGATCTTCGCGCAAGCGTGACCGTGCTGGACAAGGCCGCAGCCGCCTTGCTGTGGCGCTGGCCGCTGCAGCGCCAGGATGCGGCCAAGCCGGCGGTGATCCTGTTCACCTCCGGCTCGGAAGGCACGCCCAAGGCCGTGGTGCTGTCGCACCGGAACCTTCTTGCCAATGCGATGCAGGCGGAAGCCCGCATTACCATCTCGCCGGCCGACATCCTGCTCAACGTGCTGCCGGTGTTCCACTCGTTCGGGTTGACCGGCGGCACTATCCTGCCGCTGGTCACCGGAGTAAAGCTGTTCCTCTACCCGTCACCGCTCCACTACAAAATTATTCCGGAGGTGGCGCGCAAGGTCCGGCCAACGGTGATGTTCGGCACCGACACGTTCCTCGCCAACTATGCCCGCACCGCCAAGGACGACGATTTTTCCAGCCTGCGCTTCGTCGTCGCCGGTGCCGAGGCGGTGAAACCGGAGACGCGCCGGGTTTACCGCGGGCGCTTCCAGGCCGAGATTATCGAAGGTTTTGGCTTGACCGAGGCCGCACCGGTGGTTGCCGTCAACACTGCCATCCACGGCCGCGACGGAACGGTCGGGCGGCTGCTGCCGGCCATGCGCATGAAACTCGAACCGGTCGAAGGCATCAGCGACGCCGGCCGGCTGTGGCTCGACGGGCCGAACCTGATGATGGGCTACATGACCGCCGATAGGCCGGGCGAGCTGCAGCCGCTCGCAGGCTGGCACGACACCGGCGATATCGTTTCGGTCGATCGCGAAGGCTTCATCACCATTCGCGGCCGCGCCAAGCGCTTCGCCAAGATAGCCGGCGAGATGGTATCACTTGGTGCGGTCGAGATGCTGGTGCAGTCGCTGTGGCCGGAAGAGCATCACGCCGTGGTGGCAGTGCCGGACAAGCGGCGCGGCGAGCGCCTCGTTCTGGTCACCACCGCCGACAATGCGGATCCCGACGAATTGCGCGAATTCGGCAAAAAAGCCGGGGCGGCCGAACTGATGGTGCCGAACGACATCGTCAAGGTCGAAGAGATCCCGGTGCTGGGCTCCGGCAAGACCGACTATGTCTCGACTAGAAAGCTGGCGCTCGAGAGGCTGGGACTGAGCGCAGCCGCCTGAGGTTTGCTGTCGAAAACTCTAGAGGACCACCACCGACAACAGCAGAATGACGCCGACGGCCATCATCAGCAGGCCCGGCCAGTTCTGCGACAGGCCGAGAAAACGGAGCCCGCGCTGCCGCGGCTCCAGCGTCGGACCTGGTGTTGCGAGATTGGGCGTCGGACTATCCGGCGCGGTGGAGACAGCGGCCGGCTCACTGAGCCGCCCGCGCAAGATGGCCGCAACCGCCATATAGACGAGGCCGGCGACAGTCAGTAACGCGCCGATGAGGATAACAGCCATTTCTCCTCGTTTCCGATGGTTCTGCCCGATGCGGCAGCTTGCGCGACGTTGACGACGTATCACGACCAGCCGCTCAAACGGACCTACCAACACAAACGGTCTGGCCGCCCAGCAAGTTCCGAAAACGGGTTTTTGAGGTGCGTTCCACAGCGCCGCGTGCTCTGCGAGCCGCTCCCAAGTCAAAATCCGTCAGCCAATGTCCGACGACAGCACCTTCTCGCCTTCGCGCTTGGCGCGTCTCGAATAGGCGCGCACGCTGAACGGCAAGAAGACCAGATAGCCGGCAACCGAGGCCGTCAGCGTATACCAGGGATAAGTCATCAAAAGCAGGACGTAGAGAACGACTGCGAGAATGATCGGCAGCACCCTGTCGCCCGGTATCCTGACGCTCTTGCCGGAATAGACGGGCAATCTGCTGACCAGCAGGAACGCCACCAATATTGTAAAGCCGGTGGCAATGAAGGCCGCCAGGCGGCTGGGTTCAAGCCCAAGCCTGAGGAAGAACAGATAGAGCGGCAGCATCACCAACACCGCACCCGCCGGCGCCGGCACGCCGACGAAATATTCGGTCTGCCACTGCGGACGGTCGAGCTCTTCGTCGAGCACGTTGAAACGGGCAAGCCTCATCCCACAGGCGATGGTGAACAGCAGTGCGGCGATCCAGCCCGGTGAACCTGCCCTGTCGAGTAGAAAGGCATAGAGCACCAGCGCCGGTGCCACGCCGAAATTGACGATATCGGCCAGCGAATCCATTTGGGCGCCGAATTTGGAAGTCGCCTTCAGCATTCGCGCCAGACGGCCGTCGATACCATCGAGGAAGGCGGCGAGCAGCACCATCACCACCGCTGGCTCGAAGCGGCCCTCGAAGCCGAAGCGAATACCGGACAGGCCAGCGCAGATGGCAAGCACCGTGACCAGATTGGGCAGCACCATGCGCATCGGGATTTCGCGAATGCGCGGGCCACCGCCGCCATGCGCCTCGAATTTCTTGAACGGCGGCGCCACCGGTCAGGACACCCGCACGAGCGGCGTTGCAGCAACGCCGCCGAATTCCGCCAGCACCGTCTCACCGCCAACCGCGGTCTGGCCGACGGCAACACGCGGCGTCGCGGTGGAGGGCAGGAATACATCGACGCGCGAGCCAAAGCGGATCAGCCCGAAGCGCTCGCCGGTGCCGATGGCGCCGCCGGCCTCGGCCCAGCAGACGATGCGCCGCGCCACCAGGCCGGCAATCTGCACTGCGGCGACCGTTCCATTGGGGCTTTCGATGACCAACCCGTTGCGCTCGTTCTCGGTGCTTGCCTTGTCGAGTTCGGCGTTGAGGAATTTTCCTGGCCGATGCTCGATCCTGGAAATGCGGCCACGCACCGGAGAGCGGTTAACGTGGCAGGAAAAGACATTCATGAATACCGAGATGCGGGTCATTTCGCCGCCGCCGAGGCCAAGCTCGCGCGGCGGCACGGCCGGGCCAACCGCCGAGACGATGCCGTCGGCCGGGCTGACAACCAGCCGGTCGTCGATCGGCGTGACACGCTCGGGATCGCGGAAGAAATAGGCGCACCAGGCTGTCAGGATGAGACCGATCCAGAACAGGGTCGAGGAGAAATAGCCAAGAAAGAGCGTCGCCGCGCCGAACGCAGCGATAAAGGGATAACCCTCGCGATGGATCGGAACGAACGCATTCTTGATCGTGTCAACGAGGCTCATGGGATCAGGACAACCTTGGTTCCAAGTCCGGCCTCAATAGCGGAAACACCCCGCGGTCGCAACGCGACAATGGGGGCGGTTGAGGGTTTGGCGGTCGCGCCGCCGTCTCTCAGAACGACCAAGCGAAATCCACTCAGGCACCCGCTGCCGCCGCTTGGTCGAAATACTCGTCGAGCTCGCGCCGATCGGCCTCCGCCAGGCTCTCTTCGTGGCTGCCGCGCAGCTCGGCGCCGTTCGGGGTCGACTGGAGGAAGAATACGTGCCCGTCGGCCATAACCACCCAGTTCACAACCGTGTCGCCTTCCCTGGCCACGACCGAGTTCGCCGAGACAATTGCTTCGGTCGGATCGAACCCGGCCCTGCGTAGCAAGAGGTCGACAGCGACCGGCGCATGATAGGCTGCGGCCAATTCGAGCACCGTTTCTATTGCCTGCGCTTCAACACGGGCAAGTCTCTTGCCGACGCGCGGGGCGCCGGCAGCGAATGGATTCTCGCCTGGACGCGCGACGGACGGATCCTTCGGGGCGATATATTCATAGACGGCCGCATGCGTGGGCGTGGCGACGGCTAGACGCGGCTCCTTGGCATTGGTGCGCAGCTGAAAAGCCAACAGTTTTTCGCCCTCGACGTCCAGCACCCTTGCCATGCCGAGCGCCAGCTTGACCTCGGGCCTAGGCGCCTCGGCGCATGCAAGGCCGACGCCGACATCACGCCAGCCCGTCATTTGATTGACCAGCTTGCCAACAGAACGATGGAGTAGCCTCGGCTGGCGCCGGGGATTGGTCACGGCCAGCTGATGAATGGCTTCTCGGTAGTCGGCATCCTCAACGATTGCGAGTTCAGGCCACGAGTTTATCCAGCGCGCCGATAAAGCGAGCATCGATGCGGCCTGATCGGCTTGGTAGAATAGACGGTCGAGAGTACTGAGCTTATCGTCAGTACCTCCTTCGAAGCCTGTCTGTTCCTCAGTCTCCTCGGGGTGCTCCGCGACCCAGGCAGCCATTTGGTCCAAAGTCGCCAGTTGTCCGTGCGCGCCCATCTCAGCGAGGGCGGTGCGTGCGTCGGCAATGACGGTGTCGAGTTCTTCGCCAGAATTATAGATGAACTGGCTATGGCCGCCATTGTTGACCTCAGCCAAATAGTCATCGGCATGACAGGCCTGCATTGCCTTGTGGCTGATTTCCGTGGAACGGTAAAGGCCTTGCGAGACCATGGCTTCGACGAATTCTCTGACGGCTACAATGAGACCGAAAGGATTGTCGGCCGCGTCTTCCACGACTGAGCGCGGCACGATCACCGAAGATGATGGCTTGCCTGGGAATGACTGCTTGGACCGAGTCGGTGAAATGGTCGCTGATCGCTGAAATTTCTTCTTAGCCCAGCTGGAAAATCTTTCAAACACGCCAAACGCCCTTCCTGCTTGCCACAACAGGATTTCTGCGGGCCAACGTGATTCTTGCATTTGACTTTCCCGTCCGCAAGCACCGGCCGGTTATACTTTTTGAAGAAGAATGACTGAAGGCGCACGGCGCATCGCGCGGTTCCGTGCGGCTACTCAGGTCAAATATAAACGACGCCGTCGCCATCCTCATTGTCGGAACGCAGCACTCTCGCCCGTCCTTGGCAAGACAGCGCCTCTCATCGGCCTTTTCGGCCATGACGATTTGCGCAAACCCGGAGGTTCTCGGCCCATGCAGGAATCAGCAGCTAGGCAAGTGCAAGTGGTGATGAACGGCTTGGCCTTCGGCGAGTCGCCGCGCTGGCATGATGGCCGGCTGTGGTTCTGCAACTGGGGTACGGGCCAGATCATCGCCGTTGAAGCCCTAGGCAACAGTGAGATCGTGCTCACCGTGCCGGCCACCCTGCCCTATTCCATTGACTGGCTGCCGGACGGGCGCCTGCTTGTCGTCTCCGGCCGCGAAGGGCTGATCCTCAGGCAGGAGGCAGACGGGACATTGGTCACCCATGCCGATCTGAGACAACTATCAAAGAGCCCGTGGAACGAGATCGTCGTCGATGGACGCGGCAACATTTATGTCAATGGTGGTGGGCCTGCTCCGGGTCCCGGCCAGCATTTCGGCCCCGGCGCCATCGTGCTGGTCGCGCCTGACGGCTCGGTTCAGCAGGTGGCTGAGAACCTCGCCTTCGCCAATGGCATGGCGGTGACGCCTGACAACAAGACGCTTATCGTTGCCGAATCCCACGCCAACCGGCTGACCGCCTTCGACATCGCTGCCGATGGTGGCCTTTCCAACCGCAGGGTCTGGGCCAATCTCGGCAACGGTTTTCCCGACGGCATCTGCCTCGATGCCGAAGGTGCGGCGTGGTATGCCGATGTTCCGAACCGGCATTGCGTGCGGGTGCGCGAGGGCGGCGCGATGCTCGAAAGCGTCGATGTCGACCGCGGCTGCTTTGCCTGCATGCTCGGCGGCAGCGAGGGAAAAACGCTGTTCATCGTCGCCGCCGAATGGCGCGGCTTCGAACATATGATCAGCGATGCCCGTACCGGCCAAGTGCTCAGCGTCGACGCTACTGCGCCGGGCGCCGGCTGGCCGTAGAGAGCTTACATCCCGGGAATCCGCTGATAGTTGGCAATATCGGCCTTGACGCCAAGTCGCGCAATGGTCTCCTGAGGATTGAAGCCGCTGCGCTCATGCGCAGCCTTGATGATCGGCACGACCTTGTCGACAGCGGCCTGCCCTTCCCATTCGACAATGGTCACGAGGTTGAACTCGCCCGGCCCCGAGAATTGCTCAAGCAGGAAATCCTGGACGAACCCTTGCTGCTGGCGCAGCAATTCATGCGTCATTCGGACCTTGGCAAGAATCTCCTCGCGGGCGTTGGCTGGAACGACAAACTTGTCCACCCGGAATACGCTGCCGCCGCTACCTGCCTGATTTATCCCATTCATGTCGATTGTCTCCGTTTTTGAACGACGCATCTTGCTGCGATCCAAAACGGCCTACGATCTCAACTTAAGTTGAGGTCAAGCACAAATTTTCAGCTCACCTCCGAGGTGCGGCGGCGGACGACGACGCCGAACTCGTCGCTTTCGCGGGCAATGCGTAGCCGCTCCTCGGCCTCGCTTGCCTCGCGCTGGCGGTCCCACATCGATGCATAAAGGCCGCGCTTGGCCATCAAGGCGGCATGGGTGCCGCGCTCGGCGATCCGGCCGTCCTGCAGGACGATGATTTCGTCGGCGGAAATCACTGTAGACAGCCGATGGGCGATGACGAGGGTGGTGCGGCCCTGGCTGACCAGGTCGAGTGCCGCCTGGATCTCCTGCTCGGTGTGGCTGTCCAGCGCCGAAGTCGCCTCGTCGAGCATCAGGATCGGCGGGGCCTTCAAGATGGTGCGGGCAATCGCCACCCGCTGCTTCTCGCCGCCGGAGAGTTTCAGCCCGCGCTCGCCCACCATTGAGCGATAGCCGTCGGGCAGCCGCTCGATGAACGGTCCAATCTGGGCCAGTTCTGCCGCCTTGCGCACATCCTCTTCGCTGGCGCCGATGCGGCCGTAGCGGATGTTGTAGGCGATGGTATCGTTGAACAGCACCGTGTCCTGCGGCACCATCCCGATGGCGGCGCGTAAGCTCTCCTGCGTCACGTCGCGAATGTCCTGGCCGTCGATCAGAACCTTGCCGCGTTGGATATCGTAGAAACGAAACAAAAGCCGCGAAATGGTCGACTTTCCGGCTCCGGAGGGACCGACAATGGCCACCGTCTTGCCTGCTGGCACCTCGAAGCTGATACCCTTCAGGATCTTGCGGTTGGCGTCGTAGGAAAAATGCACGTCACGGAACTCGACATTGCCGGCGCTGACGACCAGTGGCTTGGCGCCTGGCCGATCGACGATCTCGCGCTTGACGTCGAGCAGATCGAACATGTTTTCGATGTCGGTCAGGCCTTGGCGGATTTCGCGGTAGATCATGCCGATGAAATTCAGCGGCACCGAAAGCTGCATGAGCATGGCGTTGACGAAGACGAAGTCGCCGACGCTCTGTGTGCCTGCCTTCACCTCGAGTGCCGACAGCACCATGACGACGGTCATGCCGATGCCGAAGATCACGCCTTGGCCGAAGTTCAGCCAACCAAGCGAGGTCCAGGTCCTGGTCGCAGCCACCTCATAGCGCGCCGTGGAACGGTCGAAGCGTTCGGCCTCCATGGCTTCGTTGTTGAAATATTTGACTGTTTCGTAGTTGAGCAGCGAATCGATCGCCTTAGTGCTGGCTTCATTGTCGCTGTCGTTCATCTCGCGGCGGATCGAAATACGCCAATCGCTCGCCCTGACGGTGAACCAGACATAGAGCCAGACCGTGACCGCGATCACCAAGACGTACAGCCAGCCATAGGTGACGGCGAAGATGCCGGCGGTGAGCGCGAATTCGACGATCGTCGGCGCAGTCGCCAGCATGGTGAACCGGACGATCGTCTCGATGCCTTTAGTGCCGCGCTCGATGACGCGCGACAGTCCGCCGGTGCGCCGTTCGAGGTGGAAGCGCAGCGACAATTCGTGCATGTGCACGAAGGTACGGAAGGCGAGCCGACGCACGGCATGCTGGGCGACCCGTGCAAACAGGGCGTCGCGCAGCTGGTTGAAGCCGAGCTGCACCAGCCGCACGGCATTGTAGGCGACGACCAGCATGACCGGCGCCAGCAGAAAGGCCGGCAGCGGCGGCGGCGATTTGCTATCGCCGGCCAGAGCGTCGGTCGCCCATTTGAAGAAATAGGGTCCGGCCACCAGGGTCAGCTTGGCGACGACCAGCAGCACGGTGGCCCACACCACCCGGGCCCTCAGGTCGGCGCGGTCGGCCGGCCACATATAGGGCCAGAGATTGCGCAACGTTCTGAAGGTCGAGCCGGAATCGGCGGAAACGGTTTTCTCGGCCATTCTTGTTTACCTTTTATGTCTTAGCGGCCGGAGCAGCAGGAATCGACCAGCGCGGCCAGCGATGCCGAAACATCGGCGAGCGCGGCGCGGTCGAGCTCATAGCGCGAGCGCTGGCGGTCAGGCTCGAAGCGGATCAGCCCGGCCTCGACCAGGATCTTCAAATGCTGGGAAACGGTGGACTGCGCCAGATCGAGATGCTCGACGACCTCGCGACAGCAGCAGGAACGGCTGGCGGAAAGGTGTTTGAGAATTTCGATCCGCGCCGGATGCGAAAGGGCCGCGAGCAGGACAGCGACAGCGCGGCTATCCGGCGTGCAGTTGGCCGGCGTGCAGTTGGCCGGCGCGCGTTCATCTGCCGCCCGGCGTCGGTCCATTACGGGGGGAGATTCGATCATCGTGCATCGGCGATAAACGATGACTGGCCCTGCCGCAAGCTATCCTGATGGGCAGAACGGCTACTCGGTCTTGGCTGGCGCCGTCGTCATCTGGTCGCCCATTGCCTTGAGATCGGCGGGTTCGCCTTCCTTCGATTTCTCCGGCACCTTGAACACCTGTCCCGGCCAGATGCGGTTCGGATTGCTGATCTGGTCCTGGTTGGCGAGATAGATGGTCGAGTAGCGCATGCCTTGGCCATAGACTCGCCGCGAAATCCGCCACAGCGTGTCATGGCGGCGGATAATGACTGCGCCATCGGCATGTTCGAGCTTAGGAGCGACGGTCTCGGGAGTTTCGCCCGAAGGCGTTGTCGCGGCCATTTCGGCCGGAGCCTCGGTGGCAGGAGTGGGGGTGGTTGCCGGCGTTTCGGCGGCTGTTGCCGGTGTAGTCGGCGCGGCTTCGGTCGCCGGCGCATTCGGCTCGGCCGGTTTTATCCCGGCAGGCTTCGGCCCGGCCGGTGCCACGGCGGCAACCGCCTCGCCTGGCTCGCGCTCGAACGGCACGGCGGCACGGGCCACCACCCTCACGCCGTCGGCGTCGAGCGCGTCGACATGGATGGTGTAGGTGCCGACCGGGATGTCACGTGTCGCTTCGACCAGGAAGTGGCGGTCGGGCGAGGTCTTCGCGTCGCCGAGCAGGATATCGTTGGCATAGGCGCGCACCTTGCGGCCGGGATCAGTGACGCCGGCAATGAAAATCTTGTTGCCGTCGATTTCGACGGCTTCGACGACGATCTTGGGCTCCGCCGCGGGAGCAGCAGGCGCTGCTGGTGTGGCGGGCGCCACCGGAGCCGGTGCGGCTTCAATGGCGGCCGGCGCGGCGGCGGCCGGCAGTTCGGTGCCAGTGGCAGGCAGCGCGGCATCAGATTTTGCCTCAGGGGCCGGAACAGTGAGCAGTTCGGACGGCTTGCCCGGCTCCTCGACCATTGCCAGCACCTGGCCGGTGGAATTCCGGGGGATCGAAACGACGGCGGTCTGCGCCGAGGCGGTCACGATATTGCCAGCCGTCGAGCGCAGCGTGATCGTGTAGTCGCCGGGCTTCAGCGGATCGTCGAGAATAATGGCAAAGGCGCGGTCGGGACCGGCGACCGTCGAGCCGAGCACAGTCGAACCGTTGAGAATCTCGACCTTGGCGTTGGGCGCCGCATTGCCGGCGACGACGATCGAGCCGTTGCTTTCGACGCGCACGATGTCGAAGGTCGGCACGATTGCACCTGCTGCGGTCGCCGCAGCGGGCGCTGCCGCATCGGTGGACGCCGCGGGCGCAGGCGGCAGCCGCCCCTCGGTCGCCGGAGCGACCGGTTTCGAAGCCGGCGGCGTCAGCGCCGCGACCTCCGCAGGCCGGGTAGAATTGAGATACGGGTCGAGCGCGCCCGATAGATAGGCGGTTCCCGCCGCGGCGACAGAGCCGCCAGCCGCGAACAAAAACGCCTTCAACGGATTAATTGCCATGTTTCCCTGCCCCTTAGCCACCTAATTCGGTCTAGCCTGTTTTACCAAATCCGACAAGAAAAAGCCCGCCCCAGGGCTTGACCATGCCAATAGTCCCTATCACCAATCATAACATGAACACGATTCGATCTGTCTGCGTCTATTGCGGCTCGTCCCCGGGCCGAGATGAAACTTATATCAAGGCCGGACATCTGCTTGGCCGCTCGATCGCCAAGTCCGGCCTGCGTCTGATTTATGGCGGTGGCACTAAAGGGATCATGGGTGCCGTCGCTGAAGGGGCATTAAAGGCCGGCGGCAAGGTAACCGGAATAATTCCACGTTTTCTGATCAACCGGGAGGCGACCGAAACCGCGCTTAACCGGCTCGACGAGCTCGTCATCACCGACAATATGCATGAGCGCAAACATAGGATGTTCGAGAAATCCGACGCCTTTGTGGCGTTGCCCGGCGGCATCGGCACGGTCGAGGAGATCGTCGAGATCATGACTTGGGCGCAACTCGGCCACCACCGCAAGCCGATCGTCTTCGGTAACGTCGGGGGGTTCTGGGATCCGATGCTAGCGCTGCTCGACCACATGGCAACGGAAGGCTTCATCCACACGGCGCAACGGGTGAAGCCGCTGGTGGTCGAGGATCCGGAAGCAATCGTCGCCGCCATCATGGTGGCGGGATCGTCCGTCGACGCTCCGACGGAGGGCGTACAGTCGGTGATTGATAAGATGTAGAGTGAATAGTGAATAGTGAATAGTGAAACACAAGACGTTCCAGACCGCGCCTGTCTATCCACTTCCCTACTGCCTTCCTTAAATCCGCAATGACCGGCCAGCCGCCTTTCTTCGTTACACGGCTCGAGCGGATGCGGCGACGGTCTTGCGCACCGACGAAAACATCGACCAGGAGTACATCGCCAGCGCCGCCCAGATCAGCCCGAAGGCTATGGCCTGCACAGTGCCGAAGGGTTCGCCGAAAATCAGCACCGCGATCAAAAAGACGATGGTCGGCGCGATATATTGCATGATGCCGATGGTGGAGAGGCGCAGCAGCCTGGCGCCGAACGCAAACAACAGCAGCGGCACGGCGGTGACCGGCCCGCAGCCGATCAGCAAGGCGGTGTCGTTCAACGAGCTGGAGACGAAATGATCCTGTCCTGTGGCGATCAGGAAGATGATGTAGCCGAGCGCCGGCACCGACAGCAGCAGCACTTCAAGCAGGAAGCCCTGGCTCGGGCCGATTGGCAGCGTCTTGCGGAAGAAGGCATAGGCGGCAAAGGAAAAGGCCAGCACCAGCGACACCCAAGGCAGCTTGCCGGCGTCGATGGTCAGCACCGCGACGGCGATTGCCGCGAGCACCACCGCCACGACCTGCAGGCGGTCGAGCCGTTCGCCGAGCAGCAGCGCGCCGACAACGACGCTGACCAGCGGATTTATGTAGTAGCCAAGCGCGGTCTCGATGGTGCGGCCGACCGCGATCGCCCAGACATAGATGCCCCAGTTGACCGAGATCAGCGCCGCCGTCAGCACCGCCATCGAAATGATGCGCGGCGAACGAACTGCCGCTTTGAAATCGGCAGTGCGACCGGCCCAGACCAGGACAGCGGCCGCGATCGGCACCGACCAGACGATGCGGTGGGCGATGACTTCGGCCAGCGGCAGATGCGCGACAGCCTTCATGTAGAAGGGCAGCAGCCCCCAAAGGAGGTAGGCGCCAAGCGCCAGCAGAAAACCGCGACGAGCTTTGGTGTCGGCTTCGATTTGCATTGCTTGGGCGGTCATGGCCCAACGCTATGCGCCAGCCGCCCTGTCAAAACCATCGCAAATTTCTGATGGATCAATGGAGTCTCGCTGATGGTTCAAGAACCCGGCGTTTTTCACCATTTCATTGAAATGCGCGAAGCCCGCACTCATTTGGTTTCGCCGGGCGCAGGCACTAGTTCCATGAATTCCACTCCAACGGTGTTGTGACGAAAGCCGGTCACGCATTCTGCCACCTCGAGCGGAATATCTGCGATAAAGTCTATGGCGGCAGCACCTGCGTCCTCACGATCCTGATCTGCGAAGCGGGCGCGGCGGATCTCCTCGAAACAGGTTGGAAGGTTTCCTGTCGCTTCCAAGTTGCGTGCACCGTCTGCGCTGGTGTGTTGTATGCTCCAGACTTCGTGCCCGTCGCGCCACTGTTCGGCCCATTGCAGCATGACCGCATCGATATTGTGAACAACGACCATATCCCTGCCCGTCGAAAGGTTGGCTAGGCGCTTCTCGTCCACCAGATGTATGTTCACGTCATTAAAAAGGACGACCGACCAATTTTGACCAACCGTCGCGCCATTGTAAGCAAAATCAAAAGCTTCGTCCGATTGTCCGCTCTGAGCCAGACCGAAAGCCAGCGCTGCCTTCGCGAGTGGCAGACCTTTGAATGCGACCCAGCTTATCGAGTAGCCCATTTCTTTACTCCGCCGCCGCCAATCCCGCCATGTCGCGGTTCTTCATCAGCTTGTAGACGATCGAATCCATCAGCGCCTGGAACGAAGCATCGATGATGTTTTCGGAGACGCCGACCGTCCACCAGCGCGCGCCGGTGCCGTCATGCGATTCGATCAGCACGCGGGTGATCGCCTCGGTGCCGCCATTGAGGATGCGCACCTTGAAGTCGGCCAGCTCGAGATCGGCGATCTCGCTCTGGAATTTGCCGAGATCCTTGCGCAGTGCAATGTCGAGCGCGTTGACCGGGCCATGGCCTTCGGCGACCGACATCTTCTCCTCGCCCTCGACCAGCACTTTCACAATCGCCTCCGAGACCGTCTTCAGCTGGCCGTTGGCGTCGAAGCGGCGCTCGACCATGCAGCGGAACGAGGTGACGCGGAAGAATTCCGGCAGGCCATGCAGCATCTTGCGCGCCAGAAGCTCGAAGCTGGCGTCGGCGCCTTCGTAAGCGTAACCCTCCGCCTCACGTTCCTTGACCACGGCGATCAGAGCGTCGAGGCGATGGTCATCCCGGGGCACGTCGATGCCGCGCCGCTTCAGCTCGGCGAGGAAATTGGCCTTCCCACCTTGGTCCGAAACCATGACGCGGCGGCGGTTGCCGACAGTCTCTGGCGGCACATGCTCGTAGGTCGCCGGCTCCTTGGCCAGCGCCGAGGCATGGATGCCGGCCTTGGTGGCGAAAGCGGAGGCGCCGACATAGGGCGCCTGCGCTTCGGGCGCGCGGTTCAGCAACTCGTCGAAGGCGCGGGACAGACGCGATATACCGGTCAACGCCTCTGCCGAAATGCCTGTAGCAAAGCGGCCCGAAAAGGCCGGCTTCAGCGCCAATGTCGGCACGATCGAGATCAGATTGGCGTTGCCGCAGCGCTCGCCGATGCCATTCAGCGTGCCCTGGATCTGGCGCACGCCGGCCTCCACGGCGGCAAGCGAATTCGCCACCGCCTGGCCGGTGTCGTCATGGGCGTGGATGCCGAGATGGTCGCCCGGTATGCCGGCGGCGATCACCTTTTCGACGATGGCACGCACCTCGGACGGCTGGGTGCCGCCATTGGTGTCGCACAGAACCACCCAGCGCGCGCCGGCTTCATAAGCCGTTCTGGCGCAGGCCAGCGCATAATCGGGGTTGGCCTTGAAGCCATCGAAGAAATGCTCGCAGTCGACCATCGCCTCCTTGCCGGCAGTGAGCGCCGCCTCGACCGAGGTCTTGATCGCCTCGAGGTTCTCCTCATTGGTGCAGCCGAGCGCGACGCGGACGTGGTAGTCCCAGCTCTTGGCGACGAAGCAGATGGCATCAGATTTGGATTGGATCAGCGTCGCGAGGCCGGGGTCGTTCGAAGCCGACACGCCTGCCCGCTTGGTCATGCCGAAGGCAACGAATTTGGCATCGGCCGTGCGACGCTCGGCAAAGAAGGCGGTGTCGGTTGGATTGGCGCCGGGGTAGCCGCCCTCGACGTAGTCGATGCCGAACTCGTCCAGCAGCTTGGCGATGGCGATCTTGTCCTCGACGGAAAAGTCGATACCCGGCGTCTGCTGACCATCGCGCAGCGTGGTGTCGAACAGATAAAGGCGCTCGCGAGCCATGGTCATTTCCCGGCAAACTTGTCCGTTGCGCGGATCAGCCTGTCGAGGATGCCCGGCTCCGAGTAGGCGTGGCCGGCGCCTTCGATCAGATGGAAGTCCGCTTTCGGCCACGCCTTGTGCAGCGCCCAGGCATAGCGCGCGGGGCACGGCATGTCGTAGCGACCGTGAACGATGGTACCCGGGATATCCTTAAGCTTCCATGCATCGCGCAGCAGCTGTCCCTCTTCCAGCCAGCCGGCATGGACGAAATAGTGGTTCTCGATGCGGGCGAAAGCCAGGGCATAATCATCCTGGCCGAAGGGACCGCTGGTTTCCGGTTCCGGCAGCAGCGTGATCGTCTCGCCCTCCCACAGGCTCCAGGCGCGGGCGGCCTCGACCCGCGCCACAGGATCGCTGCCGACCAGCCGTTTGCGGTAGGCGGCCATCATGTCGCCGCGCTCAGCCTCCGGAATGGGCGCCAAAAACCGCTCCCACTTGTCGGGGAACATCTCCGAGACGCCGAACTGGTAGTACCATTCGAGTTCGGCGCGGGTCAGCGTATAGATGCCGCGCACGACCAGTTCGCTGACCTGCTCGGGGTGGGTCTCGGCATAGGCCAGCGCCAACGTCGAACCCCACGAGCCGCCGAACACCAGCCATTTGTCGAAGCCGCACATTTTTCGCAGGCGCTCGATGTCGGCGACCAGGTGCCAGGTGGTGTTGGCTTCGAGCGAGGCATTGGGCGTCGATTTTCCGCAGCCGCGCTGGTCGAACAGAACGAGGTCGTAGAGCTTCGGGTCGAACAGCCGCCGGTGCTTTGGCGAAATGGTGCCGCCCGGCCCGCCATGCAGGAATACAGCCGGCTTGGCCCCCTTGGTGCCGGAGCGCTCCCAATAGACCTGATGGCCATCGCCAACGTCGAGCATGCCGGACTCGAAAGCCTCGATCTCGGGATAGAGGGTACGGAATTCGCTGCTCATAATTTCAGGCCCTGCTGCGGCCAGTTGGCCGTCTCGTGATCGGGATGCTGGAAGGAGATGATGGATTCCTGTCGCGCGTAGAAATCCGGGTCGTCATGGATCGGCGCGTCGAAGATCGTCTCGACCCAAGGCAGCCTAGCGGCGTAGTTGACCTGGATCTGCGGCGCCAGATCGGAACGGTCGTCGAAGGCGCCGATGGCGATCTCCAGCGCGCCGGGCTGGCGGTAGGTCAGCGGTGTGCCGCAGCGGGCGCAGAAGCCGCGATCGATGTTGACCGACGACTGAAAGTAACTCGGCTCCTCGCGCACCCATTCGACGCCGTCACTCGGCACTGTCACCAGCGCGCCGAAAAACGACCCGAACTGTTTCTGGCACATGCGGCAATGACAAATGGACGGGCGGCCGAGCGCCCCGTGGATGCGGAAGCGCACGGCGCCGCACTGGCAGCCGCCGGTACGAACGGTTTCGGTCATGATTTTTCCTCCGGCGGCCATTGTTCGGTGTCGTGGTCGGGATGTTGGTAGGAGACGAGGTCGGCGAGATAGGAGGCAGACGAGACGTCGGCCATCGTTTCCTCACCGGGCAATTCGTGAACATGGTCCACATAGGGGAGCTTGGCTTCGACACCCCATTGGATCGTCGGCGCAATCTCCTCGGGGTGGTCGAATACGGCGATGGCGAGCGCCACGCCATCGGGCGGTTCGAAGGTCAGCGGCGTGCCGCATTCGGCGCAGAAACCGCGCAAAGCCGCGTTGGACGAGCGGAAGCGTTTGGGCTCACCGCGCGTCCAGTCCAGCCTAGCGCCGCGCACCGAGACCAGCGGCAGGTAGAAATTGCCGCTCGCCTTCTGGCACATGCGGCAATGGCAGACGGAAGCATCGCCGAGCGTGCCTTCGACGCGGAAGCGCACGGCGCCGCACTGGCAGCCGCCTGTATACACCGGTCTGTTGTCGAGGCTCATCGCGCACTACTCCGGAGCATGGCAGACCGCCTCGACATTGTTGCCGTCGGGATCGAGGACGAAGGCGCCATAATAGTTCGGATGGTAGTGCGGGCGCAGGCCAGGCCCGCCATTGTCTTTGCCGCCGGCGGCGATTGCCGCGGCGTGAAAGGCATCGACCTCGGCGCGGCTGCGCGCGGTGAAAGCGACATGCTGATGATGCTTCGACTTGTCCTTGCCGGCGTGCAGCCAAAACACCGGCCGGTCGCGGCCGTAGCCGCCGACCTTGGCGCCGCCGGTATATTCCTGCGGCACCATGTAAAGCAGCGAGGCGCCGAGCGGCGCCATCGCCCTGTCGTAAAAAGCCTTCGAGGCATCGAAATCCGAAACAGTGATGCCGAGATGATCGATCATCTCTTTACCTCCCAGGTGATGATGCGTTGGCCGGTGACGGGGTCCTTGCCGTCCTTCAACTGGATGCCTTGCGTCAGCAACTCGTCGCGGATGCGGTCGGCGTCGGCCCAGTTCTTGGCGGCGATCAACGTGAGGCGTTGGGCGATCGCCTTGGCAACGGCGTCTTCATCCACCTTGGCTGTTGTGACGTCGAAGCCGAGGAACAACAGCGATGCCTTCAGTGAAGCGGCAGCATCGTTGTCTTCGGCGGCAGCGTTGCCGTTACCAGCGTTGAAATCAACGGCATCGCCAGCCAACTGCGTCAGCAACTGGAATGCGGCATAGGTGGCAAGGTCATCCGACAGCGCTTCGATCACATCCGCCGGCACCGGCTTTGCCGTCGGCGGCGCCAGATCGGCCGCTCGCTTCCATTTGCGCAACGTATTCTCCGCCTCTTCCAGCTTGCGCACGGAAAAGTCAATCGGCTCGCGATAATGCGTCATCAGCATCGCCAGCCTGAGCACCTCGCCCGGCCATTTGCGGCCGCCAAAGGTATCCGCCTCCAGCAATTCGGTGATCGAATAGAAATTGCCCAGGCTCTTGGACATCTTCTGCCCTTCGACCTGCAGGAAACCGTTGTGCATCCAAACCTTGGCCATCGTTTCGGTGCCGTGGGCGCAACGCGATTGCGCGATCTCGTTCTCGTGGTGCGGAAAGATCAGGTCGAGACCACCGCCATGGATGTCGAACACCTCGCCGAGATAGGCGGCCGACATCGCCGAGCACTCGATGTGCCAGCCCGGCCGACCCCTGCCCCACGGGCTGTCCCAGCCCGGCTCCTCGGGCGAAGACAATTTCCACAGCACGAAATCCTGCGGGTTCTTCTTATGCGCATCGACGGCGACGCGGGCGCCGGCCTGCTGCTCGTCGAGATTGCGCTTCGACAACTGCCCATAATCCGGCATGGAAGCGGTGTCGAACAAGACTTCTCCAGTCGCGACATAGGCATGGCCGCGTTCGATCAAGCGTTGAATCAAGAAGATCATGTCGACTTTGCCGTCGGGCCTGGGCTCGACGAACTCGGTGGCGCGCGGCTCGACCGTCGGTTCCAGGCAACCGAGCGCCGCAACGTCCTTGTGGAACTGACCGGCGGTCTTTTCGGTGACCCGCCTGATCGCTTCGTTCAGCGACAGCTTGCCCGATGCAATCTCGCCGCCGAAATCGCGCAGCGCGCGAGCGTTGATCTTGTCGTCGACGTCCGTAATGTTGCGGACGTAAGTGACGTGCGCTTGCCCGTAGAGATGGCGTAGCAAACGGAACAGCACGTCGAAGACGATCACCGGCCGCGCATTGCCGATATGGGCGAAGTCATAGACCGTCGGGCCGCAGACATACATGCGCACGTTGCGCAGATCGATCGGGAAGAAATCCTCCTTGCTCCGCGTTAGCGTGTTGTAGAGGCGCAGGCTCTTCGATGCGTCAGACATACGTGCGTTCCCGGTGCGTTACTTTGGTTGAGCATGATCTTTGGGATCGTGCTCTGGATGAAGCCAGTTACGCCGAGGCGCAAATCGGGCTCCAGCCTGCTGGCCGGGGCGTTTGTCCAATCTTGGAGGAGATGAGGCGAAAACGTCCAGGACCAGCGCGAGGCTAGCCGATAATGCAAATGCCACAAATGGCGAAAGGCGTTTTCATGGCCGGCTTTATCGCCTTGCCCGGTGTTGCCGTCAAGTCGCTACCTTCGCCAAAAATATCGTTGGATCACAGGAAATGCGGCACTGAAACATTTTATTAAACATGTCGGCACTGTCATGAAACATTCGCCGGCTAGATCAGCAAGCGTCACGATTTGGTCGGATTCGGCCAGCAAACGCAGACACGAAGACGTTACTAGGGAAGAGAAGAATGCCCAAGCAGGAATCCAGCCGTGCCAAGCAACCGGCGCTCGCCAGCTATTACCGAGCGATCGGTCCGGCAGCAATCGTCGCCGCTCTTCTGCACACCGCGAAGAAGAAGAAGCCGGCACAGAAGATCGTCTCGCCGCGCGCTGCCTGAGAATGCGGTCGGGTGAAGATTGAGGCGCTCACGGCGAACCAGTAACAGTAGCTTTTGCTAAAATAAACTCATCTGACTGTCGTTCGCGCCGGAGTTCTGGCGCTTGACCTTCTTGGGCTCAGGCTCGATGACGCCCTTCTCCTGAATCTCCGACCCGGTATTGGCGACCTTATTGACGAGGTCGGAAACCGGGATCGCTTCGAAGAAATCGGGCTGGGCAGGTCTCAGCAGATCGGCCACGTCGCGCGGCTCGAGCGTGCGGCAATCCAGCCAGCGTGCGAAATCCTCGGGATGGATCACTACCGGCATGCGGTCGTGGATATTGGCAGTATCGGCATTGGCGTGGGCGGTCAGAATGGCGCCGGTGTCCATTTCCGAGCCGCCCGGCTCGGCATAGGTCTCAATCAGCCCGGCGAAGGCGACAAGCCCGCCCTGTCTTGGCCGCACCCAATAGGGCTGCCCTCTTCTGCCACCGGTTTGGTGCCATTCGTAGAATCCCGAAGCCGGCACCAGGGCGCGGCGATGGCGCATGGCAGCGCGAAACGACGCCTTTTCCGAAGCCCCCTCGGAACGCGCGTTGAACAGCAGCGGGAAGTTACGCGTATCCTTCACCCAAGCAGGGATCAGGCCCCAGCGCACCAGAATCGAGCGGCGGTCGGGCAGGTTCGAGCCCGGCGCCTGCGTCAATCCGGCGAGCGCCATCAGCACCGGCTGCGTCGGCGCGATATTGTAGCGGGCCGGAAACTCCTCAAGTTCCGCCAGGCCGAGAAAGGCGGCGGTCTGGTCCGGAGTGGCTGTCAAAGCAAAGCGTCCGCACATAAATTCAGCTTTCGATCGGTGGCGTATGAAAGTGGCCATGGAACCTGCCTTTCGCAACCGCTAAAGCTGTTCGCCGACGGTCGGTCCACAACGGCCTGTGCCAATCGAGCGATCCGGAGCCATGGAAGCACGCAAGATCATTCCGGCAGTCTCGGCCTGCGTCGTGCGCGAGAACACGGTGCTGCTGGTCAAGCGGGCCAGGCCGCCCTCGCAAGGCCTCTATGCCTTTCCCGGCGGCAAGGTCGAAGCCGGCGAGACGCTGGAACAGGCAGCACGGCGCGAATTGCTGGAAGAGACCGGATTGCAGGCACGCAGCTACCGGCCGCTGCGGGAAATCCACATCGACGGCAGCGGGGACGGACATCCGGTCGACTACTGGCTGACGGTGTTTGGGGCCGATTATGCCGGCGGCGAGGCGGTTGCCAGCGACGACGCCGAAACCGCGGCTTTCTATACGCTGGCCGAAATGATGGCGATGCCGCTCGCCGATGCAGTGTTTGAAATTGCCGACGATCTACTCGGTCCCAAAAAAGACGGCGAGACGTGAGCCAGAGAATCGCCTTGCAGGCGACAAATTGTTCCAGCACAAAGCCTCATGAGCCGCACGTCTTCGTTTCTCGCCGCATGCCTCGCCGTCAGTGTGGTTGTCGGTGCGCGCCCGGCGATTGCCGCCGAAGCACCGTTCGAGCCCGGGCTGATGCGGCTGGCGGAAGTGCTCGGCTCGCTGCATTTCCTGCGTAATCTGTGTGGCGAGAAGGGCGATCGGTGGCGAGCCGAGATGGAAAAACTGATCGCATCGGAAAATCCGAACCCGGAGCGGCGCGCCCGCTTCATCGCCAGCTTCAACCGCGGCTACCGGTCGTTCGGCGGCACTTATACGCAATGCACGGCCTCGGCGACGGAAGCCATCAGCCGCTACATGAAGGAAGGCGAGACGCTGTCTCGCGACATCGCTTCGCGCTACGGAAACTGACGACGGCAGCCGCCTTCCGGAAAAGCCGCATCAAGGGTCGGCGCCGTCGCGGCGGACGCGTTCGACACTTCTTCGCTTGCCTCGACTGAGGTCTTGGTGCAAACCTAATGTTGCACTTTTGCAACTATGTTAACGAAACGTTAGCGCGCAGATGTGAAATTAACTCAAACTGAAGGTTTCCGTCCCCTTGGCCGACCTAATCGGCTAAGTTTGAAACGGATCGGATGCAGGTTTGCTAGACGCGACGGAATTTGTAGACAGCGACCAAAAAAATGTCGCATTTACAGATACTTACTTGCGCCTGCGTGTAAAAGGGACAACTCAAGCTTGATCCCTGTCCAACGGATCACCGCTTGAAAGGGTGGACATCGCAATGGAACATGGCGTCAACGACATCGACGCGCTGGTCAGGGAAGAAAAGCGCCTGACTGCCGTGGAAAGTCACAGCGAAGCCTGGGCAGAAGGATTGTCGGCGGGGATCGAGCCGGAAATCATCGCCGAGGCAGCCCTCGAAACGGCATTCGGCGAAATGCTGCGCGCCAATGGCGAGACCTCGGCGCTTGCCCTGCTCGATCGCATGCGTGAAAAGGTGATTGCCGGGGCCTTCGAGCCCGAAAGACTGCGGCACTGATCCCGGCTCTTTGACGACGGCGCGCCGCCGGACATCATGTCCGGGCACATGGATGGGCTGGAACCAGGGAGTAGCAGGCGGTGAATTTTTCGATATCAGGCAAGCCACGCGGCCTGGTCCTCGGCATTTGGCTTAGTGCTTCCTGCGCCACAATTCCCCTTGCACTGTTTCTTGCGAGCAGTCCCGCTCACGCCCTCAGCGAGATCAAACGCGAAGACCTGCCCTCGCCGGTCACGCCGCCGCCGGACGGCGACATGTCGCCGTCTGGAAGTACCGTGCCGATGCCCGGCCCGCTCGGCACGGTACCACCTCCAGCCCGCCAGCCGACTCCGTCCGACGAGCCAGAGCAAACCGAACCGAAAGGGCCATCGGACGATGGCGGGATGGCCAATCCGCATGTCGATCCGGACGCGCCTGTGCCCGAAGTCGTCTACGACCTGGCCCAGTTGCCGGAACCGGTCAGGCGCATGCACGATCTGATCGTCGAGGCGTGCAAAAGCGGCGACATCGAAAAGCTTCGGCCGCTGATCGGCACGGGAGACATGATGACCCAATTGTCGCTGGGTGACATCGAGGGCGACCCGATCGCCTTCCTGAAGGGCCTTTCGGGCGATACGGAAGGCCAGGAGATCCTCGCCATCCTGGAAGAGGTGCTCAGTGCCGGTTATGTCCATGTCGATGCCGGCACGCCGCAGGATCTCTATGTCTGGCCCTATTTCTTCGCCCTGCCGCTGGACAAACTCGATGCCAGGCAGCGGGTCGAGCTGTTCAAGATCGTCACCGCCAGCGACTATGACGATATGAAGCAGTTCGGTGCGTACATCTTTTACCGAGTCGGCATCACGCCGACCGGACAATGGACGTTCTTCGTTGCTGGGGATTGAGTGGTTTAGCCTGGCCCTTATGAGGCAGGGAGCTTAGCCCGCCAACGCCTCGCAAAACTCCACCGCCCTGCCCTGGCTCGGCGCGACGATCTCGCCTTCCCACATCACGCGCCGGCCGCGAACGATGGTGCCGACCGGCCAGCCGGTCACCTGCCTGCCGTCATAAGGCGTCCAGCCGGCCTTGGAGCCTTGCTGGGCGTTGGCGATGGTCTCGCGGCGCTTCAGATCGACGATGGTCAGATCGGCATCGTAGCCGGCGGCAATACGGCCTTTCCTGGCGATGCCGAAAATACGCTGCGGGCCGTGGCTGGTCAGGTCGACAAAGCGCTGCAAGGTCAGCCGGCCGGCGTTGAGATGGTCCAGCATGATCGGCACCAAAGTCTGCACGCCGGTCATACCGGACGGCGACGCCGGATAAGGTTTTGCCTTCTCGGCCAGCGTGTGCGGCGCATGGTCGGAGCCGAGGACATCGACAACGCCTTGCGCAATGCCCTGCCAGATCCCCTCGCGATGACGCGTGGCGCGCACCGGCGGGTTCATCTGGATCAACGTACCGAGCTGCGCATAGTCATCGGCGCTCAGCGTCAAATGATGCGGCGTCGCCTCGCAGGTCGCGACATCCTTATGCTGTTCGAGGAAGCCTATCTCCTCGGCGGTCGAGATGTGCAGCACATGGATCCGGGCGCGAACCTGGCGCGCGATACGCACAAGGCGCTCTGTGCAGCGCAATGCAGCGATCTCGTCGCGCCACACCGGATGTGAGGACGGATCGCCCGCGATACGCTCGCCAAGCCGCTCGCGCAGCCGGAACTCGTCCTCGGAATGAAAGGCGGCGCGGCGGCGTGTGTTCCTCAGGATCGAGGCAACGCCTTCGTCGTCCTCGACCAGCAGGTCGCCGGTGGACGAGCCCATGAACACTTTTATGCCGGCCGCACCCGGCAGCCGCTCGAGATCGCCAACGTCTTTTGCATTGTCGCGGGTCCCGCCGACCCAGAAGGCAAAGTCGCAATGCATGCGGCCGGTGGCACGCCGCACCTTGTCGACAAGGGTTGTCTCGCTGGTGGTCAGCGGATTGGTGTTCGGCATCTCGAAGACGGCGGTGACGCCGCCAAGCACCGCTGCGCGGGAGCCCGTCTCCAAATCTTCCTTGTGCTCCAGTCCCGGCTCGCGGAAATGCACCTGACTGTCGACGACGCCCGGCAGGATATGGAGCCCGTGGCAGTCGATCGTCTCGCCCGCCGATGCCTGGCGGAGGTCGCCGATGGCAGCGATGCGCCCACCATTGATACCGACGTCGCGAAAACCCTCGCCGTCGTGATTGACCACGGTGCCGCCTGTCAGGATGAGATCGTAGAGGGGGGCCATGCGGATCCGGTCTCTTGCGGGGGAAGTGCCAGCGGCTTACGTAATGACCGATAGTTTTGCAAGATCAGGCTCGTTTCCCACCATGCCCTTTGCCTCGCTCAGAGATCGCGCACTCGTTTCCGTATCCGGACCGGATGCCGAACACTTTTTGCAGAACATCCTGACCACCGACCTAGACGCGCTCGGCCGCGGCGAAGCAAAGCCCGGCGCCTTGCTGACGCCGCAAGGCAAGATCCTTTTCGACTTCCTGATCTCGCGCGCTGACGAAAATATTTTCCGGCTCGAATGCCGTGCTGAGACCACCGATGACTTCATGCGCCGGCTGACGCTCTACAAGTTGCGCGCCAAAGTCGAAATTGCCAAGGCAGATCAGTCGGTTGTGACCGTCATATGGGAAAGCCATTCAACTGCCTCGCAATTTGAATCTGCACCGTTTGCCGATGCGCGGTTTGTCGATGCTACCGTCACGCGCTTCTATGGTGGCGCCCCAGACGGCGGCGACCTTGCCGCATGGCAAGCCTTTCGCATCGCCAATGGCATTGCCGAAAGCGGCAGCGACTATCAGCTCGGCGACGCGTTTCCGCATGATGTGCTGCTCGACGAGATCGGCGGCGTCGGCTTCAAGAAAGGCTGCTACGTCGGCCAGGAGGTCGTCTCGCGCATGCAGCATCGCGGCACTGCCAGGCGCCGAGTGTTGATCGTCTCGGCCGAACGCCCCCTGCCCACTTCGCGCGCAGAGTTGGCCGTGGCGGGGCGACCAGTCGGCACGCTTGGCTCTACCGCCGGCACGACAGGCCTTGCCATTGCCCGCATCGACCGGGTCAAGGCAGCGCTCGACGCCGGCCTGCCGATCCTGGCTGGCGAAGTCGCCGTGTCGCTCGCCATTCCGTCCTGGGCGAAATTCAGCTTTCCGCAGGAAGCCGTCGGCGCGGAGGACGCCTGATGGCGGCCGACCGCGCCGGGGCGCCGCCGCGTGCCTGGCAACGTATGCTGTCCGGCCGCCGGCTCGACCTGCTCGATCCCTCGCCGCTCGACATCGAGATCTCCGATATTGCCCATGGCCTTGCCCGCGTCGCACGCTGGAACGGCCAGACCAGAGGCGATCACGCCTTTTCGGTCGCCCAGCATTCGCTGCTGGTCGAAACGCTTGTCGGCGAACTGATGCCGGATGCCGACGCTGACGCGCGGTTGGCGGCGCTGCTGCACGACGCGCCGGAATACGTCATCGGCGATATGATTTCGCCGTTCAAATCTGTGATGGGCGGCAGCTACAGGGATTGCGAGATCAGGCTGCAGCGCGCCATCCATCTGCGCTTTTCACTGCCGGCCGAACTCGACGCGGGGCTGCGCAAGGAAATCAAGCGAGCGGATCAGATCGCCGCTTATTTCGAAGCAACGCTGCTTGCGGGTTTTTCGACGGCAGAGGCGACCGAGTTCTTCGGCAGGCCGCGCGGTTTCAACGCCGAGCGCTTCGATGTCACGCCGCGCTCGGTGACCTGGGCGCAGAATGCCTTTCTCAAACGGTTTGCGGCAATCGAAAAGTCGCGACGCCAGACTGCCGTTCCAGCCGGCTGAAAACGGTAAATTAACCGGCAGGGACAACAGTGCCGTGGTTAACCATGGTCCATAGGCTTGCCTCATGCCCGTTGCCGGTATCAAGGCTGGTTCATCCGTGCGCCGACGGAGGGCCAAAGGCGTTGGTCTGCCGCGACGGATCGAAGACGAACTGCGCGAGCAGAACGAGCGTTTTTCGGCAGCAATCGAGAACATGTCGCATGGCCTGTGCATGTTCGATGCCGATGAGCGGATGATCATCTGCAACAGGAACTACATCAGCATCTTTCGCCTCGACGCCGAAGTGGTGCGGCCCGGTATCCGGTTTTTCGACATCCTCCAGCACAGCGTGGATATCGGCATCGCCTCGCAAAGCGCCGAGCAACTCTATGCCATCCGCAAGCCCTATATCGACCAGGCAAAACCTTCCACCTATGAGGAAACGCTGGCAGACGGGCGCATCGTCAACATTTCGCATCGGCCGCTGGCGTCAGGTGGCTGGGTCTCGATCTACGAGGACATAACCGAGCAACGGCGCGCCGAGCAGGAGTTGAAGGAGCAGCACCGCCGTTTTGACGCAGCACTTGCCAACATGTCGCAAGGCCTTTTGATGTACGATGCGGACGGCAAGCTGATCGTGCGCAACGAACGTTTCCTGGAACTTTATCATGTCAGGCCCGCCGACTTCCCGCTTGGCATGAGCCACCGTGATGCGTTCAAGCGGCTGCTGGAACTGGGCATTTACACAAAGCTCGACCCCGACAGCGAAATCTCGCAAATCGAAGCCTGCCTGCGGGCGGGGAAAACACACGTAACGCATCGCCATCTCGCCGACGGCAGGACGCTGCTGGTTGCGCGCCGGCCGATGAGCGGCGGCGGCTGGGTCGCGACGTTCGACGACGTCACCGAGCGCAGGCGTGTGGAAGAGCGCATGACCCATCTTGCGCACCACGACACACTGACCAACCTGCCCAATCGCTCGATGCTTCGCGAACGGCTCGACCAAGCCCTGAGCGAGACGAGAGACGGATCGCTGGCGATATTCTCGCTCGACCTCGATCACTTCAAGGCAGTCAATGATACTTGGGGTCACCCCGCCGGCGACTGGCTGCTGAAATGCGTGGCCGAACGGCTGCAACGGTGCCTGCGCAATGAAACGGACGTTGTCTCCCGCTTCGGCGGCGACGAATTCGTCATCATCCTGTTCAATCTCAAAAGCCCGGGCGACGCGGAAAAGCTGGCCAAACGCATAGTCGAGATCATCGGAAAGCCGTTTCGCGACAAGAGACACGACATGCGTGTCGGCATCAGTCTCGGCATCGCGCTGTTTCCGAATGACGGCAAGGACGCCGAGACTTTGCTGAAAAATGCCGATATGGCGCTCTATCGGGCAAAGAGCGAAGGGCGCAACCTCTACCGCTTTTTCGAACCGGCCATGGACGCGATGGTGCGGGCACGCCGGGCGCTCGAAATCGATCTCAGGGCAGCGCTGTCGCGCCGCGAATTCGAGCTGGATTTCCAGCCGATCATGAACATCGCCTCCGGCGAGATCGTCGGCGCCGAAGCCTTGATGCGCTGGCGATCGCCGGTGCGCGACCTGGTGCGGCCGGACGACTTCATTCCGGCCGCCGAGGAGACCGGGCTGATCGTGCCGCTCGGAGAATGGGCGCTGCGAAAAGCCTGCACGACCGCGGCAGGCTGGGCGGCTTGGCGCATCGCAGTCAATGTCTCCGCCGTGCAGATCAAAAGCGGTACCTTTGCCCGCAGCGTCATTTCGGCACTGGCGTTCTCGGGCGTGCCGGCCAACCGACTTGAACTGGAAATCACCGAAACGGTGCTGATGGACGAGAGCGATCTGGTGCTCAAGACACTCAGGCAGCTACGCGATCTGGGCGTCCGCATCGCGCTGGACGATTTCGGCACCGGTTATTCCTCGCTGGGCTACCTCAGGCGCTTTCCCGTCGACAAGATCAAGATCGATCGCTCGTTCACCCGTGACATCGACAGTCGCGATACCGCGGCGATCGTGCGCACCATCATCGGGCTTGGCGCACAGCTGGGCATCACCGTCACCGCCGAAGGTGTCGAGACCGAAGCGCAGCTTGAATTCCTGCAAAAGGAGGGTTGTGTCGAGGCCCAGGGCTATTTGATCGGCGTGCCGTCAAAGGCGTCGGACATTAATCGGCTGGTGAAGTCGAGCGCGACGATCCGGCAGTCCGGCTAAGTGCGACAGTCTCGCGGAAGCGCGGGCAACCGGCTTAGATCTCCTTGAGATGACGCTCGATTCGCGTGTTAATTCCTTGATAGAGAAGGCGGAATTCAGGTGTGGCGAACCAGGAGGTTTCTTGCCGGGTCAGAGGTGCCCGCTCAATGCCTCAACCATATCCTTGTTCGTCGCCACAGGAACAATCTCGAATTCGACCAGATCGGCCCATTCGATGACCCACCGCTGCAGGAGCGTGATGTCATCGGCCTCCACCAGCAGGAAGCAGCGGCTCATATCCGCTGCGATCCAGCTGTGGTGCACGAGAAGCGCGTCCGGCTTCAGGCGGCCCTGGTCGCGGAAACGGCGGTAGATCTCCTTGCGGTCGCAGCCGCGAAAATCCTCGGTTACGAAGAACAGCATCTTTTTCCCCTCAGTTCGGATATTATCGCCCCGGCCGGTCCAGCCGCTCCAGGAACCACTGCGTCAGCCGCACCCAGACCTCGTCTTTTTCGCCGGAGTCTTCCCAGCCGTGGTCGAGGTTGGGGTTGTCGTTGACCTCGATGACGAAGACGCCGTCCCTGGTTTCCTTGAGGTCGACGCCATAGAGGCCGTCGCCAATGCAGCGCGCCGCGCTCACCGCCGTCTCGACGACATGGGCCGGCGCTTCCTTCAGGGTGAAGGTCTTGATGCCGCCCTGGTCGGGCTTGCCGTTGGCCTTGTGATTGACGATCTGCCAATGTTTCTTGGCCATCAGATAATGGACGGCAAACAACGGCTGGCCGCCGAGGACGCCGACGCGCCAGTCATATTCCGTCGGAATGAATTTTTGCGCGATCAGGAGGTCGGAATCCTCCAGCCATTCGGTTGCGAGCGTCTTCAGCTCGTCGAAGGTGCCGCATTTCTTGACGCCGCGCGAAAACGAGGAGTCCGGGATCTTCAGCACCAGGGGGAAGCCCAGCGTCTGCGCCGCAAGTTCCAAGTCCGAGGTACCGGCTATCATCACCGTCGGCGGCACCGGTACCTTGTTGTAGGTCATCAGCTCGTTGAGATAGACCTTGTTGGTGCAGCGGATCATCGACAGCGGATCGTCGATGACCGGCATGCCTTCCTGCTGGGCGCGGCGGGCAAAGCGGTAGGTGTGGTTGGAGATCGAAGTGGTCTCGCGGATGAACAGCGCGTCGTAGTTGGCGAGCTTGGCCAGATCCCGTTTGGTGATCGGCTCGATTTCGACGCCCATCTTTTCAGCGATCTTGGCCCAGTGGCGCAGCGACGAAATCTCCGACGGTGGCAGTTCCTCATGCGGGTCGACCAGCGTGGCGAAAGTGTAGCGCGCCGGCGTGCGGCCCTTGGTGTCGCGCCACTCGCGGTTGGTGTAGGTCTCCAGGCACTGGAGAAAGTGCGTTTCCTCGTCCTCGGTCATCCTGGCCAGGGGATGGAAGCCGATCTTGCGGATCGAGGCCCATTCGGCGCTGTCCCTGATGTGGACCTCGAGCGCCGGGGCACGGAACCAGTCGAACAGAAGTTTTGCGAAGCGGTCCCAGATCCTGGATGGTCCGATGCCGAAGAAGATGCAGACCTTCTGGGGAAAAGCGCCACCCAGGTCCTTGCGGCACTTGTTGAGTGCGAGTTCGAGTTCCGGCAACGCGTGCTCATAGAGCTTGCGCTCCGACAGGTCGATCATCGTTTCGACCGTCGGGATGACCTTGTGGCCACGCGAACCTGCAAGCAGCGACGCGTAATAGCCGCGGCTCTGGTAGCCATAATTGTTCGACAGGTTGATGACCTTCGGCCGCTGACCGCGAAACAGTGCCGGATGGGCAAGGTAGTCGCGATTGGTGATGATCTTGTGCGGCGTCGCCACTTGGTCGAGATCGTTCTGCCGGCCGGTAAGGATGACCCAGGTCATTGGCTATCGCGCTTTCCGAGAGTGATGGCGGCGCGCAATCCGTCGCGGCCGAATTGCGCCATGTTCATGAAGATGCCGTAAGGCACGGGAATGTTGGCAGCATCGAGGATCGTCTCCTGCCGCTCGTCCTCGACCCAGGGGTCGTGGATCAGGATATGATCGCCGTCGTCACCGATTGCCAATACCCAGTGCGGAACCTTCTTGCCGAACATCAGGAAGCCGCTGATCAGGACCAGCACCAGTTTTCCCTCTGCGATCGCGGTGCGAATGTCGTCAAGCCCGAATGAACGGTAATTCACCGGGATGCTGTAAAGTTCCGCGCGGCGGCGAAAGTCGACCTGCGCCAGCTCCATGACGCGGCGCTTGTCCTCGCTGCGCACCGACTGCAGGAACAGCGCGCCGTAGAAGGAGACATAGATCTCAGCAGCAAGCCCGCTCTCATAGCCGGCGACGGCAAGCCCGAACGGTTCGCAGCCGCCCGGCCCCGACATCATGAAAACGGTCGTCGCCTCACGCCACAGCCTGATTTCCATCACCGGATCCGGCACGAATCCGGGGCCGAAGTAAGCCATCGCCATCATCAGGCAGCATGGTCCGCAAGTGAATTCGCAAGTTTGCTGATAAAACGGCACTTCGGTGGCCACCGGAATGTCGCCGCGCAAGGTCTTTTCATAGCGCAGCGCCGTGGCGCCATCCTCGTAATAGTCCGGCTCGCGGCCGATCTTGCGGTAGCCGCTCTGCTCGTAGATCTGGATCGCGCGCGGGTTGTCCTCGCGGACTTCCAAACGAAGCATCATGCGGCCGTGCTCGAAAGCGGCGGCCTCGGCCTCTTCCAGCAGCAGCCGGCCAACGCCACGGCCGCCGAAAAATGGACCAACGGCGATCGAATAAAGCCTCGCGACGCCACTGCCCTTGCGAAACAGCACGACTGCGTAGCCGGCGACGCGGCCATCGCTTTCGCCAACCAGCAGCTCGGCGGTGTCGCGTTCGATCAGTTGGCGAAAGGAGCGGCGAGAAATGCGATCGCTCGAGAAAACGGCTTTTTCGATGGCGGCGAGGTCATCGACGTCGGACGCGCGGGCCTTGCGAATCTCGGCAGGCATGCGGGCTCAGAAAACCTCGATTGGGTTGTGGAAAACGGCCCTAGTCTAAACATCGGTCACACCAGCCGAAGTGCCAGCATTCAGCAAGCGCTATCGCACCTCGATTAGGGCCGAATTGTGACAGTTTTGACGGCAGGCAGGTCGCGCAAAGGCTTTGAACGACCTCCGTGTTTAGGCAACGGCGCGGCTCCGGAAGAGCGAGAGCCTGCTCAGCTTTGCAAGCCCGCCAAAAGCTGGCCATAGGCGCTCTTGGCCACTGCGGCCAGTTGCTCGCGCGGCAGCGAGCCGACGACGGCGCAGCCATAACCCTTGTCCAGCCAATAGACGGCCTCAGGACCATCGTCCTCCCCATAGGTGCCCTTGGCCTTGGCTGCCGATTCGGCGGTGACGAAGAGCGATATGCGCTCGCCCTTGACGTCCTCGTAAAGCAGCATCGCGGCCTTGCCCTGGCCGGCGGGCAGCAGCCGGCCACCGACCAGTTGGAATCCTTGCGCCGCCAGATCCGGCGCGACGAGCTTCAGACCCACCTGGTTCGACAACCAACTCTGCAAATGATCCTTGTCGCTTGCCGGCACTTCCACCGCATGCCGCGTTTCGGCGGCATAGATGACGTGGGCGGCGATCGCCTCTTCGGCAAGCTGGTCCTCGGCGGTATTTTCCAGGCCGAGGCGGCCGATGCCGGCAAGGTAGCCGCCAGCACCGCCAATCGCCAGGATGGCGGCAGCGGCGGCCGCAAGCCACCAACGCGAGCGCGACGGCGATACTCTGACCACCGGCGCCTCGCCAAGCACCACCTTGCTCAACCGCACCGGCACGGGTTCGTCCAGCACGCCATTAAAGGCTGCGCGCAACGCTTCCCGGTCGGCGGCGTAGCGTGCGCTCTTGGCCTTCATCTCGGCATTGGCCTCGAGCCATGCCTCATAGGCCGTCCGCTCGTCGCCCGGCAACTCGCCATCGAGAGCCATGTGGATGTCGCGTTCGGAGAAATCGCGCCGGCTCATTTCTCAACGATCCTTATCGAGCGGCGGCGCGCGGTATCATCCAGCAGCGCTCGCAGTTCGTCACGCCCGCGCGCGATGCGCGACATCAAAGTGCCGGCGGGCACTCCAAGGATGTTGGCGGCTTCGGCATAGGAAAACCCTTCGATGGCGACCATCACAAGTGCCGCGCGCCGGTCAGGGCTGATCGCCTGCAGCGCGTCGACGATCTCGCGCGAGGCGATGCTCTCGACCTGCTCGGCGGGTGCTGCCTGCGCCTCGCTTGTCTCGAGCGGCAGCATCGCCGCCTCGCCGCGCCGGTTCACCTTGCGCATCTGGTCGATGAACAAATGGTGCATGATCGTAAACAGCCACCTCCTGGGGCTTTCTCCTGTCTGCCAATTGTCGAGCCGCACAAGCGCCCGCTCGAGACAATCCTGGACGAGATCGTCGGCGGAATCGCGGTCGCGCAACAGCGAGCGTGCATAGCGGCGCAGACGCGGTATTTCACCCAGGATTGCTGCCTTCTTTTCGTCCATGACCGCTGGTTCTGGAGCCCCTGTCCGTGGTGATTGAACGCGCCTTTGCAGCGCGGCGCAAGCGGCCAGCGCGAAGCGGTCCGCCGCCCCGGTCACCCAAGCAACCGAATAACGCTGCCGGTGGCAGGTTTATTCCCGGGTTGCATCCGAAAGTTGAAAGAAATGTGTGGTGACGAATAGCGGCGCGTCGACAAACGTCAGTCTTCCCACATCTCGTCTGTGAATTTCTTCATATCGAAGTCAGGATTGGGCAGGCCGATCCTCACCGCCTCGGCTTGCAGCCTGGCAATCCGGTCGCGAAGCGGCACATTGGTGCGATTGCGTTCGAGTTCGTGCCCAAGCGCGTTCCGCACCGCCTCCGTTTTGCTTGGAGCGTCCGTCTGGCGCTGCAACATAGTCGCTAAAGCATCCACTTCGGGGTCTCGTATATAGAGTGCATTTGATCCTATGTCTCCCTTGCTGCGGGTCAGCGGCCGCAGTACTATCCAATCACACGCACCGCTCTATTTACTATATTTGAAGGCACCGTTAGACCGAGCTTTCTCGCGGTCTGCAAGTTCACCACCAATTCGTGCTGGGACAAAGTCTGAATTGGTATGTCGCGGGGGCTCTTGCCATCAAGAATCTTCTTCGCGCACAGTGCCATGTGATATGTTGCGCTTCGCAAGCTGGTGCCGTAGCAGAACAGACCTCCCGCATCGATCTGCTCCCGCGCGAAGATGGTTGGCAAGCGACGCGCAAGGGCAAGCTCCGCGATTCTTGCGCGGAGTGCTGCAATTATCGGCTCCTCGAGGACGATGAGCGCTTCGACCAGCTCGCGATCCATCGCTGCAAAAGCGCCGTCAAGATCGGGCTGAGGCCCTATAATGCGGAGAACCTGCGGGTTCAGCCCAAATTCTTGTATTGCCCCAGCATTGGAGGCTGACAGGCAATCGGACACCCCCTGATCGCTCAAGATCGCGATGCGGGAGAGCGCTGGTAAGACGGCTCGCAACAACTCGACATGCGTCCGCGCCTGGTTTGGATCGAAGCTGGTTACTCCTGTCATGTTGCCGCCGGGCTTCTCCAGGCTTGCGGCGAGGCCATCACTGACCGGATCGACGACGACAGAATAAACGACGGGGAGCTCCGTTGTCGCCTTTTGGACCGCACGCGCGGTTACCGCCCCGATCACAGCGATAAGGTCGACGTTCAGTCTAACCAGTTCCGTCGCCAGGGTGGGAAGCCTGCCCAAATCACCATTGGCCGATCGCTGCTCAAACCGAATGCTCCGGCCTTCGGCAAATCCCAGTTCTCTCAGCCCCTCCTTGAAGCCTTCGATTGGTCCCCCAGGGCCTGCCGTGATGATGCCGATCGTAGCTATGTCGTTTATTAGCAACGCGCTGTCCTCCAGGCTGGAACCTTCTTGCAGTGGACGACCTAGTTTACCTCCCTCGCCGCCCTTGTCAGTAGCCGCTGATAAAACAGGCCGATGCCGATGAGCACCGCGCCGAGGCCGATGAAGGACAGCGCCCGCAACACGCCTTCCAGTTCCGACATGTCGAAGATGAAGACTTTGAGCACGGCGATCGAGATCAGCGCCGCCGACGCTATGCGCAGCACCTGGGACTTCAGCCAGACACCGGCGGTGAGCAGCACCACGCCGATGACCAGCCACAGTGCCGAATAGGTATAGGTCTCAAGCTGGCCGAGACCGCTCCACAGTCCGATGAACTCACCCTTGAACAGGCGCCTGACCGACAGCGTGGCATAGGCAAAAGCGAGCACCGCCGCCACCACCGCCAGCATCGCCGCATACCATTGCGGCCGCTTGTCACGGCAATAGAGTGCCAGTGCGCCTGCCGCGACCGCCGGCAAGAGGTAGGCGAGGAACAGAAGGTTGAACACCGGAATGCTGCCGGTCGATTCATCCGTCAGCAACGGGTTCAGCGCCAGAAAATGCTGGAGGACGATGAAGGCGACCGAGACCACGCCTGCTGCAATCGAGCCGTAACGCAGCACCTGACTTGGCGAGCGCATGTCGATAGCGACCAGGATGGCACCGGCACCGATGGCGATCAGCGTGTAGATCGCCTGTTCGGCAAGCGTCGCAGCAGCCGTATCGATGACGCCGCCATGCATGGCATGGCGCACCAGCATGGCGACGGTGAGCAGGCAAAACAGCGCCGCGCCGGCCTCCATGGCAAAGCGCGGTCGGCCGTTGGTAGTTCGGGCAAGCTGCCAGGCGGCAAAGCCGAAAGCGAGCGCCGGCACGCCATATCCAAGCAGCAGCCAGTTGAACACCGGCGTCTTCGACAGGAACTCGGCACCGACGATGGTCGGGTCGAAGGCAGCGCGACCAAGCACTGCAATCACCGCACCAACGGAAATCCAGCCAAGCACCGGATAGCTACGCCAGCGCGTCGCCAGCGCCGGCACGGCGGCGGCTGCTCCGAGCAGGATGGTTGTCCAGCCGGAACCAAAGGCCATGTGCAGCATCAGCAGGCCGGCAATCGCCGCGCCGCCGAGCGCGAAGGAGACGGCAGCGCCGCCGGTCAGCGGCGGCGCTTCGCCGCGTGCTATCCACTCGCCGCCGGCGACGAAGACGCCGACCAAAACGGCTGCGACCGCCGCATAAGCAAGGTCACGGTCGAGATTGCCGAAGGTAGACCAGAGCGCCAGCAGGATGACCAGTGGCGCGACAGCGCTCCAGGCCGCCCATGTGGCGGCGCGCAGCCAGCCATAGGCCGCAAAACGGCGCGCTGCCCAAAAGCCGAGGCCGATGAAGACCAGGCCGAGAACGATGCCGACCCTGAGCATCAAGGCATCGGACGCCACAACCGGCATGCCGTCGACGCCAAGAGCGCCGCCCGAAAAATCGGAAGCGATCGTGGTCGGCGGAATGATGCCGAGATAGACCAGTATCGTCGCCAGCCCGGCGGCGTGCAGCAGTGCCAGCGCCCGCGGCCGATAGAGCGCCACCGCCACCAGGGCTGCGACAAGAGCGGCACCCGGCAATGCACCGCGGATGGCGGCGAAGGCCGGATCGACGAACAGGGCCAGCGCCGAAAGCCCGACGAAGGAGCCCGGCGCGATCGACGGCCAATCGAAGCCGCTGCCGGCGACCGTTTCGTCGCGGCGGCCAAGCCAGACGAAGGCGAGCACGGCCAGTGTCACCCCGTCGATAAAAAGGATGACGGAAAGGTTCGTCCCCGGCGCTTCGGTCATGTAGAAGATGGTCCAGATGCCGGTGGCGACGAAGGCAGCGGCCATCAAAGGCCTCCAGTCGCGGATACGGGCGATGACGCCGGTGGCGACGAGCACGATCGCCAGATAGCCGAACAGCGCCCACGGATTGGGCGCCTGCGAGGCGACCAGCAGCGGCGTCACCATGGCACCGAGCAGGCCGACGCCGGCCAGCGCCTGACCGTGGACCAGGCTTGCCGCGATCGTCGCCACCCCGATGGCGCCGAGCAGCGTGAAAGCGAGCGTCGGGCCGATGAAGCCGTAAATGCTGTACGCGGCGTAGACGGTACCGAACAGGATGAAAGCGCCGGCCGCCGTCAGGATTGCCGGGATATAGGCACCGGCGGCACCTTGCACCGGCACCCTGAAGCCGGTGCGCCGGATGAACTCGCCGCCGGCGACCAGCACCAGCCCGAGTGCCGCCGCCATGGCGAGCCGCACGCGCGGCCCGAAAATGCCGGCCTCGATGGTGTAGCGGATCAGGAACAGGCCGCCCAGCGCCAGCGCGATGCCGCCGACCCAGACCGCCCAGCGAGTACCGAGAGCCGTTTCGACGTCGGACTGGCGAGCTGGCTTCGCCGCGGCCGCCGGTAGCGCCGACTCCGGCGCGGATGGCGCCGCGGTATCGGCCTCGGCCTCTGTGGCCGATGCGACCGCTGCGGTCCCTGGCGATGCCAGGTCGGCTGCGGCCGCAAGCGGTATTGCAGCATCCGCCGGTTTGCTGTCGTTTGCTGCCGGTTCTTTGGCTTGCGGCGGCAGCGCAGGCATGCCCGAAAGCACAAGGCTGCGCAAGGCGCCAAGCTCGCGCTCGATCAGGCCGATACGGCTCTGCTGGCGTGAAATGATGACGAACAGCGCGATGATGGCGACGAGGCCAATCAGGCTTTCAAACATGGCGGTTCCCCCAAACCAGGCCAGTTGTCACTGACATTCAATGTTCAGTGACATTCAAATGCGGCGGCCAAACGGCCGGTCCATTCAACGTGCCACCAGATTGGCCGCCGGAAACATCGAGCATGTTTCAGCGCCCAAAGCCAGCAGCTTGCCGTTGACATCCTTCAGCGCCGCTTCCGAAACCGCCAGCGTGCCGCCCTTGTGCCAGGGCCGAGCGGCGAAACGTTGCCGGGATAAGGTTCAACGTCGCTCATCTGGTGGTCTCCCCGGCGGTTTCTGCGGCGCTCGCCTTGCCGGATTCATGGCCGGGTGAATGATGCTTGCGCAAGGCGGCGAGAAACCCGGCGCGGGCGCCGGGAGGCTCGATGCCGCGCGGTTCGTAGACATGGCGGGTCAAAAAGAAGCCGGTCAGCCGGAAGGCGTCCTCGATCGCCGCCGGATCGGCGCGCAGCCCGGAGCCGCGCTGCAGGAAGGCAGGCAGCGCCAGCATCTTGTCGCGCCAGGGCGCGCCCGCCGCCCGCGACACGGCGCGGCCGGATTTCGGCGACACATAGGCAAGATCCTGCCTGGTGCCGGTCGCCGCACACTGGCTGAGATCGAGGCCGAAACCGAGTTCGTCGAGGACCAGCAGCTCGAAGCGGGCCACCAGCTCGCCTGCGGCATCGGCATCGTCGAGATGAGCGATCATCACTGCAAGCGTCTCGTAAAGGCCGCCATGGGCGTCACGCTCGGGCAGAAGACGCAAATGCGCGGCCATCGTCTGCAGGCCGTAGACGGCAACGGCGCTGTCCATCAGCCGGGCGGCGTTCATCTCGATCGCCTCGACCTGGAAGGTGCCGAGATGCTCGTCGAGCCGCGCCCGCCACAACAGGTCGACGCGATTGCCGGGCTGCAAGACCGGCTGCTGTTTGCGCGAACGGCCGCCGCGCACGAGGCCGAGATGGCGGCCATGCACGCGCGTCATCACCTCGAGAATGGCGCTGGTTTCGCCATGCTTGCGGGTGCCCAGAATGATTCCCTCGTCGCGCCATTCCATGACGAGAGCTTGTCACCGGTTGGATGGCGAAATCAAGATGAGCGACTTGTCCGCCGCAAAGCAAAACGGCCCGTAGCGTATCGCTACGGGCCGTTTCTGCGAGATCGTCGTTTGATCAGAACGAGCGCTGGAAGCGGAAGATGCCGCCGATCGCGTCGGCATCGTCGGCTTCCAAATTGTCGTAATAATCGACTTCGGCGGTGATCGTGTAGCCAGGAACGATGGTGTAGGCGACATTGGCCGCAACAGCGAAGTCTTTGTCGTCGGTATAGGAGACCTGGGCGTTCAAGGAGGTCTTCTTGTTGACGGCGTAGCTGCCGCCGCCCCAGACGGCAAAGTTGCCCGCCCAAGGCTTATAGAAGTTCTTCGCGACGTTGTCGCTGCCGTAGCCTGCCATCACGAACGGGGTCAGGTCAGTAATCGGCTTGACGTCGAGGCGAGCTTTTCCGGCCCATTCTTCCGACGTGCTGTTATAGGCGCCGACCGCGGTGATCGCACCCCAGTCGCCCTTGTATTTGACGCCGCGAGGCAGGGTGTATGACGGAGAGACGAACGGGAACGCGGGACGACCGCAGTGTCGGCAGGCGTTCCAACCGGTCTGACTGGCCGGTTCTGCATGAAATATCGGAAATTTCTCAGAACCCGCTCAGGATTTCGCGTAGCGCCGGTGCCAATAAGAAACGGGTCGACCGAGGTGGTCGGCGCATAGCGTCCCGGAATGATTCGGCCGGCTATTCAAGATGCAAGTCGACCGATTGGGCAGCCCGGCGACCTCCCATTGTCATCTGCCCGTGAGAGGCCCGAAATGACTTCTTTCCTGCGCCTGGTGCGGCAGCATCAGTTGGCTGCCTTCTTTTCGTTGGCGCTTGCCCTGACCTGGTTTGCCTTCATCCCATTCTACCTGTCGAATGGCGATAGCATTCCCTGGTTTACCTTCGGCCCGATGGTGTCCGGATTCGTCATCGCCGCCCTTTCCGGAGGCTGGGCTTCGGTCAAGGCCATTCTCGCTTCCATGGTGAAGTGGCGGGTATCTCCGCTATGGTATCTGGTGGCATTCAGCCTGCCATTGGGCACGCAGCTTGCCTCGATCCTGGTCAATCCGCTGTTCGGCTCGGCGACGCCGGCCTGGGGCAACATTCCAGCCGTCACTGAGATACTGCCGATCATCGCGCTCTATGCGGTCTTCAGCGGCCCGCTCGGCGAAGAGCCGGGATGGCGCGGCTTTGCGACACCGCGTCTGTTGACCAAGTATTCGGCGCTGGCCGGAAGCCTGATCCTCGGCGCGATCTGGGCGATCTGGCATTTTCCGCTCGGCCTGGTCGGCGATCTCAGCCTCTACGGCACGATCAACGTCGTGCTGGCGGCAGTGGTGTTCACCTGGCTCTATCAGAACACCGGCAGTGTGCTTCTCGCCATTCTGATGCATGTCACCCATCAGAACAGCGTGCGCTTCCTGGGCAAGGCGTTCATCGACGCCGACCATGTGCAGCAGCAATGGATCGGTGTTGCGATCTGGGCGGTGGCTGCGATCGCGATCGTTGCCGTCTACGGCACCGAGAGCTTCGTCCGCAGGCCGGCAACGCAGCCCGCCCTTGCTGGCGCCGTCTAATTTGCGGCGTCCAAATCCAAAGCGCCGCTTTCGGCGGCGACAGATCTTGACCTAGCCCTCCAGCCGTAGGCCAATACAGGCACGGCTTCAGGGAGCGGGCCGTTTCGATGGCGGGTTCGGCCACTGACCAGGTTTTTCAGTTTGGCGGTTTCACGCTCGATCTGGGCAAAGGTACGCTCGGTCGGGCCGAACAGCCGGTCTTCCTGCGGCCCAAAGCCTACGCATTGCTGACGCATCTCGCCCGCCATATCGGCCGTGTGGTGCCGAAGTCGGAATTGATGGATGCGGTCTGGCCGGGTGTTTTCGTCACCGAGGATTCGCTGACGCAGTCGATTCGCGAGATCCGCAAGGTGCTCGGCGAGGAAACGATACGGACCGTATCGAAGCGCGGCTACATGCTGATCCCTGAAATCGAGCCGGTGCCCGAACCCGGCGCCCAGCCGATCGTGGCGGTGCTCAGATTCCGCAATGACGGCGCCGATCCGGCCGACGAACCGATCGTCGATGGTATTGCCGAAGACATTATCAATGGCCTCGCCCGCTTCGGCACGTTGACGGTGCTGGCGCGCAACTCGAGCTTCTCGTTTGCGTCCTATTCGCCTGGCGAATGGCCTGTCGTGCGTTCGTGCATCGGCGCCAACTATGTCGTCGAGGGCTCGGTGCGGCGGCAGGCAGACAGCATCGTCTGTGCGGTCAATCTCGTTGACGCAGCCAGCGCTTCCCAGCTCTGGGGCGATCGCTACCAGGCCGATTACGCCGGGCTGTCCGCCATCCAGCAGGAGATCGTCGAAAAGATCGTCGGCCGGCTGCTGGTTCGGGTGAACAATGCCGGCCTGCAACGTGCCTCGCGGCAGCCGGTAACCAGCCTCGCCGCCCATGAACTGGTGCTGCGCGGCGTCGCCTTGCTGCGCGATCCGGCGCAAAGCGAACTGAAACAAGCAGCAGCGTTTTTCGAGGCTGCTATCGTCAGGGACCCGGCCTATGGCCTCGCCTACACCTATCTGGCGCTGTCGCATGTGCTTAACAGCGAATTCGGACCCATCAGCGACGCCGTGCTGACGAAGGCCCGCGACCTGGCCGACCGGGGCATCGCATTGTCGCCGGACCAGGCGACGGCACACCGCATCCAGTCGCTGGTGCGGCTCAATATGCGCGACCACGAGGCGGCCGAGCATCATTTACGCATCGCGCTCGAGCTCAATCCGGGCGACGCAGACTGTATCGAGCAGATGGGGCATCTGTTGACGATGCGCGGCCGGCCGCTCGACGCGCTCGCCTGGCTGGCGCGCGCTATCCGCATCAACCCGCTGCATCCTCACTGGTATCAGTACGATCGCGCGCTCGCGCTATACATGCTGGGCGAATACCGCACGGCTGCCGAGGCGCTGGAGCTGGCGACGCGACCGACGCCGTGGATCCGCACCCGGCTTGCCGCCTGTTACGCTCAGTTCGGCGACATGCAGGCGGCAAGGCGCCAGGCTGCGCTGATCAACGCCGACGGCTCCGATTTCTCACCGCTCGACTATGCAAGAACGGGCATCCCGTTCGAAAACGCGTCCGACGCCGAGCATCTTGCCAACGGTGTGTCGTTGGCACTTGGGGACCGCTCAGAATCCTGAGACGACCAACAGACAGCTCGACCGATCGGCCAAATCTTTGGATAGCTCAGTGCGGAAATTCGAGCCCCATCTCGCGGTAGCGCTCGGGATCGTCGCCCCAGTTCTCGCGCACCTTGACGAACAGGAAGAGGTGCACCTTCTGCTCGAGGATGCCTGCGATCTCCATGCGCGCGGCCTGGCCGATGGCGCGGATCGTCTCGCCCTTATGGCCGAGCACGATCTTCTTCTGGCTGTCGCGCTCGACATAGATTGTCTGGTCGATGCGCACCGACCCGTCCTTCTTCTCTTCCCATTTTTCTGTCTCTATGTGGGAGGAATAAGGCAGTTCCTGATGCAGCCTGAGATAGAGCTTTTCGCGGGTGATCTCGGCTGCGAGCTGGCGCATCGGAAGATCGGAGATCTGGTCTTCAGGGTAGTACCAGGGTCCGGCCGGCAGGGTCTCGGCGAGATAGTCGAGCAGGTCCTTGCAGCCGGACCCGGTCAGCGCCGAAACCATGAAGGTGCGCTTGAACGGCACCCTTTCGTTGGCTGCCGCCGACAATGCAAGCAACGTCTCGTGCTTGACCCGATCGACCTTGTTGAGGATCAACACCATCGGCTGCCGGACATCCTTCAGTCGCTCGAGGATGGCATCTGCATCGCCCCGGATGCCGCGCTCGGCATCGATCAAGAGCAGCACGATATCGGCGTCCTTGGCACCGCCCCAGGCTGTGGTCACCATCGCGGTGTCCAGCCGGCGCTTCGGCTTGAATATGCCCGGCGTGTCGACGAAGACGATCTGCGCGTTGTTGTGGGTGGCAATGCCGCGCACGATGGCGCGCGTGGTCTGCACCTTGTGTGTCACGATCGACACCTTGGCGCCGACCAATTGGTTGACCAGCGTCGATTTCCCCGCATTGGGCGCGCCAATCAGCGCGACGAAGCCGGAGCGGGTAGCGGGCGCTTCTGTTGCCGGAGCTTCGGTGGCGGTCATGCGGCACTCCCTTGATCGAGCCAGACCCCTTCCCGCTGCAAAAGTGCCGCGGCTGCAGCCTGCTCCGCTTCGCGCTTGGAGCGCCCGCTGCCGGTCGCCGGCGGATAGGCGCCGACCTTGACACTGACGGTGAACAGCGGATCGTGGTCCGGTCCCTCGCGGCTGTCGATTATGTAAACCGGCACTGCGCCTGCCGCCTGATGCGCCCATTCCTGAAGTTCGGTTTTCGCATCGCGACGGGCGGCGTCAATGGCTTGCGAGCGCGGCTGCCAGTATCTGTGGATGAACGCGCGGGCCGCTTCCAACCCGCCGTCGAGATAGAGCACGGCAATCAGCGATTCCAATGCATCGGCGCGCAGATTGACGCGCTTGCGCCCATCGAGGCCACGTACGTCCGAACCGGCGCGAATGAGTTCCGGCAGGCCGATCTCATCGGCGATTTCCGCCAGGGCCTCGGCGTTGACCAGGGCGTTCAATCTGAGCGACAGCTCACCCTCGGCAGCGTCGGGAAATGCCGCCAGCAGCATATCGGCAACGACAAGGCCGAGAACACGGTCGCCCAGGAATTCGAAACGTTCGTAGTCGACGCCGGCATGACTGCCGCGAGCGCTGGCATGGGTCAGCGCCCGCTGCAGGCGCTGGTGGTCGCCAAAACTGTGGCCGGTGCGCTCCTTGAGCGCCTCGGCGAGCGCATCGGCGGTCAGCCGTTTCGTCGCCGCCATGGTCCTAATTGACGAAATGGAACAGGCGCGAGGCGCGCATCTGCGACGGCCATTTCCAGATTTCGAGCGGGCTGGCGCTGCCGCCGATCGAGAAGAAGATGAGGTTGGCGCGGCCGACCAAATTCTCGTCCGGCACGAAGCCGACAGTGAAGCGGCTGTCCGACGAGTTGTCGCGATTGTCGCCCATCATGAAATAGTGACCGGGCGGCACCTTGAACTCTTTGGTATTGTCGCCGATCGAAGCCTGCGTCAGGTCGAGCGTGTCGTAGCTGACGCCGTTCGGCAGCGTCTCGCGATAGACATCGACCGGCCCGTTCTCCTCGGTGATGTCGCGGTTGTCGATCTGCCCGACCTTGACGCGCGGCACGCCCACGTCGTTGATGAAGAGCTGGCCATCCTTGACCTGGATCTTGTCGCCCGGCAGGCCGACGACGCGCTTGATATAATCGACAGAAGGATCCGGCGGAAACTTGAACACCACCACGTCGCCGCGCTTCGGCTCTGAGCCCCAGATGCGGCCCGAAAAGATGTTCGGCCCGAACGGCAGCGAATAGCGGGAGAAGCCGTAGGACCATTTGGTGACGAAGAGATAATCGCCTTCGAGCAAAGTCGGGCGCATCGAGCCGGACGGGATCGAGAACGGCTGGAACAGGAGCGTGCGGATGACCAGCGCAAGCAGCAGCGCTTGGACGATGACGCTGACGGTTTCGCCAAGTCCACCGGATTTCTTCTGGGTTTTTTCAGCCACGCTCATGTCGTCCTCGATTGTGCGTTGGATGGTATAGAGTCTCGGCGCGCGCTGGGCAACGTCATGCCGGTGGTCAGATGCAATCAATGTGGCGCTTCTTCGACCGGCAACGCTTCAATGATCACAAAGGCTTGAGCGAGCGGAAAATCATCGGTTATGGTGAGGTGGATCACGGCTCGGTGCCTTTCAGGCAGGATTTCGTTCAGCCGCGCTGCCGCCCCGTTGGTGAGCGCCATGGTCGGCTTGCCGCTGGCCAGGTTGACGACCCCCATGTCACGCCAGAACACACCCTGCGCAAGACCGGTGCCCAACGCCTTGGCGCAGGCCTCCTTGGCGGCGAAACGCTTGGCGTAGGAGGCCGCACGCGCCGCGCGGTTTTCGGAGCGCGCCTGTTCGATCTCGGTGTAGATGCGTTGGATGAAGCGCTGACCGTGACGTTCCAACGACTTCTCGATGCGTCTGATGTCGATGAGATCGCTGCCGATACCGATTATCATTCGGCGGGAACTTCCGGCCCGGTTTTTCCAGCCTTTGCCGCTCTTTCGGCCAGACGCTTGCGGCGCTGCTCCTGGAAAGTGACCATGCCCCAGCGGGTGATGCCGTAAAACAGCAGGCCGAAAACCAGGCCGAGCGGTATTGCGCCAACCGTCATCGGCTTCAGCACCGGTCCCCACAATTGCGCGAAGGAAAGATTGTGCAGCATGTCGCCGAGATGGGCGGGTGGGCCGTGTGCCGGCAGGTGTTCATGCAGGATCAGCTTGCCGACCTCCCAGGAGGCGGCCCATAGCAGCGGAAAGGTAAGGGGGTTGCCGAAGACCGTGCCGAGTGCTGCGGCAACCAGATTGCCGGCGATCAGCCAGCACAAGATGGCCGCAATGATGAAGTGGAAGCCAAGCGGGAAAAACGACGCGAATACGCCCGCCGCAACACCGGCGGCCACGGCATGCGGCGTGGCTCTAAGCCGCAGGATGCGCTTGGAAAAATACCGCAGCGAGCGCGAGAACGAGCGGCGCGGCCACAAATAAGTACGCACCCGCTCTAAGAAACCATCAGGCTTGCGCCGTCGAAAAAGCACGCTGTTCCTGTTCCTAGTTCCGTCAATAACTTCACGCCGGCTTCTCCAGCCGGGCGCGACAGCCCCATGCTGCGCTCTACGGTCGCCGAAAAGCAACTACGACTTTGATATAGCGATGCGCTGGCCGAAGAACAACGAGGCCGAGGGCATCCGCTCGGTGGCCGGTCGCGCCAGCCTTGGGTATCGCCGTTCTGAACAGGGCATGATCGCGGCGAATTTAAGGAGCGCCACTTAGGGTCGATATTCGCTGACCTCGACGAGGTTGCCGTCCGGGTCACGAAAATAGACCGACATCATCGCGCCACGAGCGCCGGCACGCTCGACCGGGCCGACCTCTATCACCACGCCATTGGCGGCGAGGTTGGCACATATCTCGGCGAGCGGCCGGGCGGCAATCAAGCAGAAATCTCCGGAGCCCGGCGTCGGCGCCTTGGCCTTCGGCTCGAAGGTGTGCCCGACCTCATGCACATTGATCTTTTGCGTTCCAAACAGCAGCGCCGTCGGCCGGTCCGGCTCGTCGAGGCGCTTGAAGCCAAGCACGCGCTGATAGAAGGCGCAGGTGTCTTCAACGGAGCGAACCGTCAGCACGAAATGGTCGATACCAGCAATCACGGCAGCGCCTCTTGACTTGTTTTATGCATTTCTTTGTCCCAAAACCGCTGCACATGCTCGGTTCAAGCCCGAGGATAAGCTTTGGGCGACATGCATTAGATATTGCGGCTGCCCGGCTTGATCGCCGGTATGGCGGCGAGTTCGGGCGGCAGCCTGTCGGCCGGATAGGCCGGAACCTCGTATTCGGCGAGCGCGATCAGCGGCACGCCGACATCGCTCTTACCGGCCGAGCGGTCAATGATGCACGCAGCGGCAACGACATCGGCGCCAAGTGCGCGCAGACAGTCGATGGTCTCGCGGATCGACAGGCCGGTGGTGACGATGTCCTCGACAATGACGACGCGCGATCCCTTGGCGATCTCGAAGCGGCGCAGCCTGAATTCGCCCCCTTCCCGCTCGACCCAGATCGCCGGCACACCAAGATGGCGCGAGGTCTCATAGGCCGGGATCAGCCCGCCGATCGCCGGGCCGACGACGTAGTCGATCCTGCCGCGCACGCCAGTGCGGATCTTTTCGGCGAGCGCCTTGCACAAGCGCTCGGTCTTGTCGGCATGCATGAAAACGCGCGCCTTCTGCAGGAAGACCGGGCTGCGCAGGCCGGACGTCAGGATGAAATGCCCTTCAAGAACGGCGCCGGCCTCGCGGAAAATGCCCAGCACTTCGTCGGTGTTCATCTTCTGCCTCTTCCAACAAAGTTGGTGGTCTAGCCGTTGACGCGTCGCGCGTCGCTGACGCTCGAATTGTCCTTTAGCTGCGACAGCAGCCGGTTCAAGTGCTTGAGGTCCCACACTTCGAGATCGATCAGCATTTCGGTGAAATCGGGCGCGGTGCGCACCATCGACAAAGTGTGGATGTTGGCATCGTTGGATGCGACGACTTGCGCAATGTCGGCTAGCGAACCCGGCGCGTTGATGGCGGTGACCGAGACGCGCGCCGGGAACCGCTCCTTGGTGCGCTCGTCAATATCCCAGCGCACGTCGATCCAGCGCTCGGGCTGGTCGTCAAAGGCCTGCAACGCCGGCGACTGGATCGGATAGATGGTGATACCGGTTCCCGGCTGCACGATGCCGACGATGCGATCGCCTGGCACTGCCCCTTCCGGCGCGAAGCGCACCGGCAAATCGCCGCGCACACCGCGGATCGGCACCGCATCGTCGCGCGGCTGGTTTTTATCCTTGCGCGCGGCGCGGCCCGGAATCTGGAACAGCATGCCGGCGGCGTTGCGGATCTTCGACCAGCCCTCCTCGCGCTGCTTGGGCGCGACCAGCGTGACGCGCTCGTCCTTGTAGTCGGGAAACACCGCCTTCATGACATCGGTGGAGGCAACTTCGCCTCGGCCGACCGCGGCCAGCACATCCTCGATGTCCTTGCGCGCGAGGCGGTGCAGCACCGGCTTCAGGCTTTCCTTGGTGAAGGTCTTGCCGGACCGTTCGAAGGCGCGCTCCAGAATGCGGATACCGAGACCTGAATATTGCTTTCGAATAGCGTTCTTGGTGGCGCGGCGGATGGCCGACCGCGCCTTGCCGGTAACCACCACCGATTCCCACGCCGCCGGCGGTACCTGCGCCTTCGAGCGGATGATCTCGACCTCGTCGCCGTTCTTCAGCTCCGTCATCAGCGGCATGATGCGGCCATTGACCTTGGCGCCGACGCAAGTGTCGCCGACATCGGTGTGGACGGCATAGGCAAAGTCGATCGGCGTGGCGCCGCGCGGCAGCGCGATCAGCATGCCCTTCGGCGTAAAGCAGAACACCTGGTCCTGGAACAGTTCCAGCTTGGTGTTTTCGAGAAAGTCCTCGGGGTTGTCGCCTTCGGCAAGCTGCTCGATGGTGCGCCGCAGCCAGGCATAGGCATTGGTTTCCTTCGAGATCGCATGGGCGGCACCATTCATCTTGCCGCCGGTATCCTTATAGATCGAATGAGCGGCGACACCGTATTCGGCGATCTTGTTCATCTGGTAGGTGCGGATCTGCAATTCGACGCGCTGGCGCGACGGGCCGACGATGGTGGTGTGGATCGAGCGGTAGTCGTTCTGCTTCGGCGTGGAGATGTAATCCTTGAAGCGGCCGGGCACCATCGACCAGGTGGTGTGAATGGCGCCGAGCGCCCGATAGCAGTCCTCGACCGTTTCGACGACGACGCGAAAGCCGAAGATGTCGGACAGCTGCTCGAAGGACAACGCCTTCGCTTCCATCTTGCGGAACACCGACCACGGCTTCTTCTGCCGGCTCTTGACCTCGGCCTTGATCGAATATTTGTCGAACAGCGTGGAGAGCGCCTTCTCGATCTCGGACAGCACACCCTTGTTGCGCTCGAAGATTTCGGCCAGCCGTGCGGTGACGGCGCGGTAGGCTTCCGGATTGATGAAGCGGAAGGCGATCTCCTCGAGCTCCTCGCGCATGCCTTGCATGCCCATGCGCCCGGCCAGCGGCGCATAGATGTCCATCGTTTCCTCGGCGATGCGCAGGCGCTTGGCTTCCGGCACATGGTCGAGCGTGCGCATGTTGTGCAAGCGGTCGGCGAGCTTGACCAGCAGCACGCGAACGTCTTCCGAGATCGCCAGCAACAGCTTGCGCAGGTTCTCCGCCTGCTCGGCCTTTTTGGAGACGAGGTCGAGCTTCTTCAGCTTGGTCAAGCCTTCGACCAGCTTGCCCATTTCCGGGCCGAATAATTCGTCGATCTCGGCCCTGGTCGCCGTGGTGTCCTCGATCGTGTCATGCAGCAAGGCAACGGCGATCGTCGCCTCGTCCATATGCATTTCGGTAAGGATGGCGGCGACTTCGAGCGGATGCGAGAAATAGGGATCGCCGGAAGCGCGCTTCTGGTGGCCATGCTTCTGCATGGCGTAGACATAGGCCTTGTTGAGCAGCGCCTCGTTGACGTCAGGCTTGTAGCGCTGGACGCGCTCGACAAGCTCATACTGACGCATCATGGGCGGGATCTCGCAATGCTGAAATGAATCATGCGCCGCACTGGCGTACGGCGCATGTCATAGATAGCCACGAAACCGCCGACGCGAAAGTGTCGGCAGTTGTCGCTAAGATCAATAATCGTCGCTTTTTTCCGGCGGCACCAGACCTTCGATGCCGGCCAACAGGTCTTCTTCGGTCATGCGATCGAAGGTGACGTTGTCCTCGGCGTCGTCGGCATCGGTGGCCGCAACGGCGCTGCCAGTCTGGTCGGCAATCGCCTCGCCATCGGCTTCCGGCTCATCGACCTCGACATGCTTCTGCAGCGAATGGATGAGATCTTCCTTGAGGTCGTCCGGCGACAGCGTCTCTTCGGCGATTTCACGGAGCGCAACGACCGGGTTCTTGTCGTTGTCGCGCGGTACGGTGATCTGCGCGCCCTGGCTGATCTGACGGGCGCGGTGGCCGGCCAGGAGCACCAGCTCGAAGCGGTTGTCGACCTTGTCGATGCAATCTTCAACGGTTACGCGGGCCATGAGTTGCCCCTTTCATGCCTGGATTTGATGGAAAACAGGCGCGGTCCATAACCCGAACGCCGCCAAAATACAAGCTTTTATGGCGGTGCGCAGCTCTGACGCAGGCCGCCTGCGACGACACAGCGCCGATCACAATTGCTTGCAGTGCGGCATGGCGCCTTGGATTGCCGTAAAACTGGCGTTATCTCGAACAATGAAGGCCAACAGGTCTATTATCAGACCGGCCGATAGTCGCCACGCATTTAGACGACCGCTTATTTCGAAAAAGGACATTTTCCATGTTCGATCCTCGTGAAAAAATCGCTCTCTTTATCGACGGTGCAAATCTCTACGCGACCTCGCGCGCGCTGGGCTTTGACATCGACTACCGCAAACTTTTGTCGAGCTTCCAGAAACGCGGCTATCTGCTGCGCGCCTATTACTACACCGCGCTGGTCGAGGATCAGGAATACTCCTCGATACGTCCGCTGATCGACTGGCTCGATTATAACGGCTTCAAGGTGGTGACCAAGCCGGCCAAGGAATTCACCGACTCGACCGGCCGGCGCAAGATCAAGGGCAATATGGATATCGAGCTGACCGTCGATGCGCTGGAGCTTGCCGACGTCGTCGACCATTATGTCATCTTCTCAGGCGACGGCGATTTCCGTACGCTGGTCGAGGCGCTGCAGCGGCGCGGGCGCAAGGTGTCGATCGTCTCGACGATGGCTTCGCAGCCGCCGATGATCTCCGACGATCTGCGCCGCCAGGCCGACCATTTCATTGACCTGATGACACTCAAGAACGAAGTCGGCCGCGATCCGTCGGAGCGGCCGGTGCGTCGGCCCGAACCGGCCGAAGTCGACGAGGAAGACTATTGACGGTCGTTGCCTTGACCGCGCCCCTGGTCGCCTCGCCCGAACCCGATCGCGATTGCCCGCTCTGTCCGCGGCTGCACGACTTCATCGCCGAGTGGCGGCGGCGCGAACCGCCCTGGTTCAACGCGCCGGTGCCGACCTTTTTGCCGCCGGAAGGCGAGGATGCGGTGCGCTTGCTGATCGTCGGCCTGGCGCCTGGCCTGCGCGGGGCGAACCGGACGGGGCGCCCCTTCACCGGCGATTTTGCCGGCGACCTGCTCTACAACACGCTGATCGCGCACGGCTTTGCGCGCGGCGAATTCAAAGCGCGACCAGATGACGGGCTGGAGCTTGTCGGTACGGCGATTACCAATGCGGTGCGCTGCGTGCCGCCGGATAACAAGCCGGTTGGCGCCGAGATAGCGACCTGCCGGACGTTCCTGGTGCCGACGATCGCGCGGTTTCCAAATCTGCGCGCTGTGCTGGCACTGGGCTCGATCGCGCACCAGTCGACCGTGCGGGCGCTCGGCCAGCGCGTCGCCGCCTATCCGTTCCGGCATGGTGGGCAGCAGCAGGCCAATGGCATCACGCTGTTTTCCAGCTATCATTGCTCGCGCTACAACACCAATACCGGCGTGTTGACGGAAGCGATGTTTGTCGACGTCTTCAGTGAGATAGAAGCTTTTCTGAAGACATAGAGTCGGACGACGCCCGCCAGGGCACGAGCCCTAGATTCGGGCGATCGCGAACAACCAGGCCAGGAGATCCAGCAACCACAGAAACAATGCGAGCTGCAGCGCGACGCGCAGGCGTTGGATGATCCGCCAATTGCTGGCCATGTCGGATTTGATGCGCAGCGCAAGCGCTCGGTGCATCCCGTCCAGGGTTGCGGGAGGGTGCTGATCGACGAAGTCGTGGAGCAGCTTCTCTGGATCGAAACGGAACGTATAGTTATAATACGGCCACACCATAATCGCGACCAGCAGTCCGATGAGAAAAAGCAATGTCAGTGCCAGCCAGTCCCAAGGCCCTACGCCATCCAGGAGCGCCCTGCCTCCAAGGAGAGAACTCGCGAACGCAGTTGCAAAAATCAGATTGCCGGCGCGCGTATTGAGACTTTCAGCCACGCCCTGCTGGTGTTGGAGGCCACGCACTGCCTCCGCGTAGACAAATGCCAGGCGGGGATCGCCGCCGTCCGTCGCAGCAGGCGGGGCGTTGCTGTCATTGGTTGATGAAGGGCGCTCCGGCATCAAATGTACTTAGCACAGCGCCACCTGCGATATGAATTGGCGAAGGCTTCGTCGTTCCCGTCATCGCGCCACTGAGGGTGCTTTCGGGCGGACAGGAATAGCATCAATCCGATGCCGTCGCTTCAGGCTCTGCGGCAAACAACGCGGCCAGCGTCGCCGGCCCGCCTTGGAGAACATTCAGGTCGACGTCGCCGCTGATCCCGTCGACGCGGCCCCGGTTGTGGTACTGCCAGTAAATCCAGTGGTCATGGCCTGGCCGCAGCGCCAGCGAACGCAGCCAGCGCGGGCGGCCGGCTACCTGCCCGGCATAGGCTTGCGCGGCCTCGTCGGTCACATAGAGGATCGCCGTCTTGCCGAACGCTGCTTCGACCGGGCCGAGGAAGGCTGAGAGTTCGGCGCTCAGCTGTTCGGGAGTTGGCCGCTGCGGGCAATTGCCGCCGAACTCGATGTCTACCACCGGCGGCAGCAAAGGCTGATCGCGCGGCACCACCGAGATGAAGTTGCGTGCCTGATCGGCACCGGGCCTGCAGAAGGTGAAAAAGTGATAGGCGCCGACGGCAAGGCCGGCGGCGCGGGCCGCACGCAAATTGCCCGCGAAGGCATCATCGACATGGTCGCCGCCTTCAGTTGCTTTGATAACGGCGAAGGCGACATCGTCGGCGGCAACACGCCGCCAGTCGATCTGCCGCTGATGGTGGGAAACGTCGATGCCCCTGACCGGATATTTGCCGCGATCCGGAGAAAACGGTTGGAAATAGAAATAACCGCCGGCCGCGACGAGGCACGCCAGGACCAGGCTGGCCGCACCCCAAAGGACAATCCGGTTCTTCAACAGAGCGCCCCAGACTAGGTCAAAACCAATCACCGCGAACGACCAGGGTCGACTTCCCTCGGCCATTCATGGCACGAAGTGACGGCTCGGAAAGCAGGCCTTGCAGGTGGCCGTCGTCTTGGATCATTACTGTCTTGGGCGCAGCCAACGCGGGCAGGAAACCGGTTCCAAGAGTGCCGAGCGCCTGGGCAGGCCACGCTCAATAATGCGCGTAGCCGCTCAATGGGCATTTCTGGGAAATGGGAACCTGGAAGGTGCCGTCAACACCGTTGCAGTTACGGAACTTAAGCGTCCACGGCGCCGGGGTAGCCGCCTTTGGCTTGCCCTCGATGACTACCGGGACTCCGGAACCCTGCGCGTAGCCGCTCAACGGGCATTGCTGGGAAGCGGGAATCTGGAAGGGGCCGTCAAAACTTTTGCAGGTACGGAATTTGGAGTTCAGCGGCGCCGGGGTAGACGCCTTTGGCTTGCCCTCTATGACTACCGGGACTCCGGAACCCTGCGCGTAGCCGCTCAACGGGCATTGCTGGGAAGCGGGAATCTGGAAGGGGCCGTCAAAACTTTTGCAGGT